>NZ_JANSJC010000015.1:0-71496 GCF_047462375.1 Synechococcus sp. H55.8
GTTGATCCCTACCTTTTCCCCGCAAGGGGACGGAAACTAGGCACCTTGGGCAAAGACAGTCTCAGGGCTTACGGCTTTTTCCGACTTCTAGGCGGGATCCTTATCGAGCAGATGAGGGATCCATCGTGTCGGGTGCAGAATGAAGGGCTCGCCGGGCCAGTTTGACATAGGTCTTCACCGTCTCGTAGGGCATCTCCAGGTCGGCGGCAATCTGCTGCAAGCTCTCTCCTAGCTCTCGTCGGGCCAAGATTGTTGCCCAAAGTTGGGCCGTCTTTTCGGCGCGGGATCCCCCTTGGCGCTGCCGCTGACTGAGGAAGAGGGCGCTCAGCTCCTCGATGCGCCGGGCCAGTTGCTCTTCCCGGCAAAGGACGGGGGTGGCGGGCAGCTCTTCGGCCAGCCAACCGAGGCGGGTTTGCCCCAGCCCAAAGGGGGTTTTGTGGCCGGTGCCGCAGTAGGGGGCGAAGTGGATCAGGGCCTGGAGCTGCTGCTGCAACAGTTCAGACGCGCGGGAGGAGACCGCCAACTGTACACAGCCAACGAAGCCCGTCACGGATCCCTGGCGCCCGGCGGTGGTTTTAACCGATTCCAGCCGGTGCCGCTGGATGACCACTTCCCCATCCACCCAATCCAGAAAAGGCTCCACCTCGATGGGCAGGCCGGAAAAATCGTTCCAACGGCGCAAATAGCTGTGGAACAGGTTGCGAGGCACCGGCAGCGGCAAATGGTGGCCGCGGTGGCGAAAGCTGGTGGGCGAGATGAAAGAGAGGCTCCAGGAGCGATGGACAAGGGGCTGCTCCAGCAGTTGACGGTAGGTGCGCGGGGGGATCGAGATCTTCCATCCCAGGATTTGCAGCGGGGATCCGCGCAACTCCAGCCAGGGGGGCAGCCGTCGGCACCATTCCCGCAGCCACTCCACCACTTGGGGGTTGAGGGCGGTGATCGACCAGCGGAAGGGGATCTGGGGCGGGATCAGCAGTCGCCCACTCTGCTCGCGGAAGGGCCCCATCAGCCGGGAGAGGGTGAAGGGTTTTTCCGATTCTCCGTCGTGCAAATAGGCAGATAGCTGCGGATCCATCTGCTGCACCTCGCCCAAAAACCAGGCGTGCAGCCCTTTAGCGTAGTGGGGATCCAACAGGTAGGGCTGAGGGGCCTGCACTTCCAGGGTGATCCCCACCAGCTCGGATCCCGCCGGCCACTTGCCGCTTTCTGCTCCGGCGATGGGTGGCTCTGAAAAACTCAACTTGGTCAGCATAGGCCCAGCCAATTTTTGCTCATCCCCAGTCAATAGCAGCCCCTATCCAAAATCAACCCAGAGCCACTTTTCCTTTGAGAGGATTTGAGAAGGGATCCCTTCCAATTTGCTTTACCTTTAAATCGCTGGCTGGGCCAACCGAAAAAAGTCTTGAATCTGTTGGCAATGGATCTAAATCGGCCTATACTGTCTCCCAGTCTGGAACTGCAAAATGCAACCATCAGTCACTGCTGTCGCCTCTCTCTGTCGGCTGCGATTCTCTGCCCGCGTGGCTGCTATGGCCGACGCCGTCTTTTTGAAGCGCCTTTGGTTTTTATGAAGGATTTGTGAAGTTCAAGGATCGCCCCAGTCAAAAGTCGGGTTCGGATTTGCCCGCAGGCACAGAAGCTGCGTTCTATTCTTTTTTGCCAGGTGTTGTCCATGACCGCTACCTCCTCTACCTCCCCCGTGCCCATCGCCTTGGCCTGGTGCCTGGCTTGGGGAGAAGGGCGGGATCCCCAATTTCCCTTGCCGATTCTGCAGCAGATGTGCGCAGCCATCCGCACCGACGACGCAGCCGGGATCCCGGAAGCGCTGCAACCTCTTTGGGCGCAGGTGCGCCAATTTCAGGAGAGCGTGGCGGCCACAACCTTTCCCAAAACCTTGGCAGAGCTGCAATCGCGCTATCCGGAGCTGTGGCGGCAGACCACCCGCATCGGCTTGGTTTACGGGGGGGCCACCAAGATCAAGGGCTACGTTTTCGAGTCCGCCAAACTGCCGGAAATCCGCGGCGCCTCGGCCCTGTTGGATCGCATTAACCTGGTGGATCTGCCCGCCTTCTTCGGGGATCCTGAGCAAACCTACTTGGGGTGGGAAGCCTTGGGGAAGGAGTCTCAAGCAGAGCTAAGGGACTACGTGAACCGGCGGATCCGGCCCTGGCTGCAGCAGCACTACCCGGCTTTGGCGCAGGCTCTTATTCCGGAGCTCCTCATCTACTCCACCGGCGGCAACCTCTTGGCCTTCTGTCCGGCGGCCTATGTGGACGACCTCTGCGAGGCCATTGAGCGCCGCTACACCGAAGAAACCCTCACCGCCAACGCCTGTGCCGTGGGATCCGCCTTTCGGCTGCTGGAGCTGCGCTACGGCCTGCTGCGGGATCCCATCGAACGCACCCCCTGGCTGGACTGGTTGGCCCAACACCAGGCCCACCCCCTGGTGAGGGCCTACTTTGGAGATGGCAGCGAAGCCAGCTTCCAGACCCGCAAAAGTTTCAACGAGCTGGTGGGCCACCTGGCTGCCCGCTTCCAGCACCGCCGCAACGGCAATCCGGATCCCGGTCGTCCCAGCCGCGCCCATCCTGCCTTTTTTGAAACCCACCCCTACCTGCGCCGCGACAGCACCGACCGCCGCCCGGCCCTGGCCAAAGCCGACCTGCCAGGTCAGCCCTGGCTCTCGGAGGCCACGGCCCGCAAAGCGCTGGTGGGCCGCCAGGCCAAGCGCCTGGAGACGGGCCAGCAGGGGTGGTTCCGCAAATTCCCCAATTGGGATCCCGGCTTTGTGGAAAGCTGGGTAACGCGATTTGCCCGCTTCCTCGACTCTCCCGCCGGCGAGCCCTACCGGGAGCGCTATTTGCAGCCCTACAGGGGATCCGGCCCCGGCGAGGCGCAATCGCTGCGGGAAGTGGCCAACGCCAGCCAGGGCTTTGTGGCCTACCTCTACGCCGACGGCAACAATATGGGCGGCTACGTGCAGCAGATCCAAACCCCAGAGGCCTACCGGCAATTTAGCCACGACGTTTCCGAGGCCACGGAACAAGCCGTTTACCGCGCCCTTGCCCAGCACCTGCAGGCGCACCGGCTGCGGGGCCTGCCGCCGGATCCAGAAACCGGCAGAGACCGCAACGGCGAGTGGATCCACCCCTTCGAGATCCTGACCATCGGCGGGGACGATGTGCTGATGGTGGTGCCGGCCCACAAGGCTCTGGAGATCGCCGCCACCTTTTGTGAGCAATTCGAGCAGATCCTGCTGGCCAAATCGGCCACCTACGCCGCTCGCTCCCTCGGCCAGGTGCCGCACCGCTACCCGGCCGACAGCCCAGACCAGCTCTGTCGGCTCTCCACCTCGGCAGGCGTGCTGTTTGCCTCGGAAGACACCCCCATCTACTATGCCGAAAGGCTGACCGAACAACTGTTGAAATCTGCCAAAAGCCGCGCCAAAAAGCTGAAGCCCCGCGACCAAGACTTCTCGGTGGCCACCATCGACTTTCTCTCTTTGAAATCGGTGACTTTGATCGCCTCCAGCATCCAGGATTTTCGCCAGCAGGCCCTGGAGATCCGCCAGAACGGCCACCTCCTCAAGCTCTACGCCGGCCCCTACACCGTCCCGGAGATCCGCGGGCTGCTGAGAACGGTGCAAGCTTTGCAGGCGGCGGATTTTCCCCGCTCCCAGCTCTACCAAATCCGCAGCTTTTTGGAAAAAGGCAAGCGCACCGCCACCCTCAACTACCTCTACTTCCGCACCCGGCTGGGCCAAAAAGGGCAGCCGCTGATCGAGGCCTTTGAACGCACCTGGTGCAAGGCCAAAACCAACGACGGCCACCTCCCCCCCTGGATGTACGTGGCGGCGGAGGGGGAACCCACCTACGAGACCATCTGGCGAGATCTGGTGGATCTGTACGCTTTTGTGCAAAAACAGCCCCAGGTCGAGGGCCGGCCCGTTCCTGTGGAGGTGAAGTGATGGTTCGGCTGGCAGAGCTGCCCCAAACGAGCACCTCTATCCCTTTGAAGGCCACCCTCGCCTCGGCCCTGGCGGTGGGATCCGGCGGCTCCAGCGGCTCCCTGGCGGACAAGCCCCTGCTCAAGGATGCCTACGGCAGGCTGCTCATCCCCGGCTCCCAGTTGAAGGGAAGGCTGCGCCACGAGTGCGAAAAGCTGGCCCGCGGCCTCGGCTGGGCCATTTGCCGCTCCCCCGACCCCGATCGCATGTGTCCCAAGCGGGAGGGGAGCGACGGCCACTTCGACCGTCCTGAATACCAGGTCGAGGGCTACGCCGGATCCCATTGCCTGGTCTGCCAGATCTTCGGCAATCCGGCCCTGCCTTCCCGCCTCTGGGTAGAGGATCTTGTCTGTGAGGTGCCGCCGACGGCGCTGGAACTGGCCCTCCGCCCAGGAGTCACCCTCAACCGCCGCCGCCGCACCGCCGAGGATCAGCGGCTCTACCTCATCGAGACCTCGCCGGCAGCCGAGCTGATCTTCTCCGGATCCCTGCAGCTTTTGCCCGACTGCCCTCCCTGGGGCAAGGCCCTGCTGCGGGCGGCCCTGCACCACATTGGGGCGCTGGGGGGCAGCAAATCTGCAGGCTTGGGTTGGTTGCACTGGGATCCCCAGTCTCTAGCTGCCCTGCAGCCCAATGATGCAGATTGGGCCTTTTTGGCCGGAGGAGGGAGCTGATGGAGGCCATTGAACTCACGCTCACTGCCGAGTCTCCCCTGGCCATCGGTCGGCAAAAGCCGGGCGGCTCCATCAGCGAGGCCCAGGACTTCATTCCCGGCAGCGTGATCCGGGGGGCCTTGGCCGACCTCCTGCTCCGCCAAAGCCGGCGCCGCCCCGGCGAGGCCCTGACAGGAGATCTGGCTGCCCTGTTCACGGAGACCCGTCCGGCGGTGTTTACCCATGCCTATCCGGGATCCGGCAGCCGGGTTTTGCCGGCCACGGCCTTCAGCTCCAAAAACAACCCCGGCTTCCGCTCAGAGGCGGGCAAAACGGGGGTGTTCGACACACTGCTGGATCGCTTCTGCTCGCAGCGGCTGGGGATCCCCTTTGATCCGGCAGAGCCGGATGGCTCCGGAGGCAGGGTGGAGCCCTTCGGCGGCTTTTACAGCCAGGAGGGGGGATCCCGCTACCGAAGGGTGTCCGTGTCCAAGCGCCTGCTCACGCGGGTGGGGATCAACCGCCGCCGCGCCACCGCCGCCGACCAGATCCTCTACAGCCTGGAGGTGATCAACGAGGGCCGGGCTGGGCGAGATGGGAGCTTGCAGCCTTCCCTCTTCAGCGGCCACATCTATCTGCAGGATCGCGAGCTGGCAGCAGCCCTCGCCGGCTACCTCAACACCCACGCCCGCCGTTTGTCCTTGGGAGGGGGGGTGTCGCGGGGGCTGGGCCGGGTCAGCCTCGCTGCTCGACACCTGAGGAACCCGAAGCCCTCCCTGGCTGAGCGGGTGACAGCCTTTAACCAAAAGCTGCAGCAGCGCTGGAAACAATGGCAGGTGTTTGGGGATCCCTGGCAGCCCTTGCCGCCGGAGCGGCAGTACTTCTCCATCGGGCTGCAGTCGGGGGCCATCCTCAAGGAACGCTGGCAGCGCACCACTGTGCTCACGCCGTCAATGCTCCAGGAAGAGGCCAACTGTGAGGACAGATCCCTGGTCTTGGAGCTGGCCTGCAGCAGCTACGCCTATGTTTCCGGCTGGAACGCCGCCTGGGGGCTTTTTAAAGATGTAGAGCTGGTTACAACCCAGGGCAGCGTCTTCCTGCTGAGCACCACGCAAATGGAGCGCTGGATCTCGATTTTGGCGGAGATGGAATACTGGGGCATCGGCGAGCGAACCGCGGAAGGATTTGGCCAAATTGAAGTCTGTAGTCTGTTCCATCATCATTTCTGGGAGAACCCGCTATGACCTTCGCCACCAGCGAGAGCAAACTGGAGCAAAAACAGGAACTTGAGATCCAGCGGCAAATTCGGCTGGCCGAAGATGAGCTGGTCGCCAGAATCCAAACCGCCTTGGATAACTTTAAAGGTTTGGACAAATTGGAAGAGGCCCAGTACCGCAATTTGTTGCATGTGGCAGCTTCCACCGAAAGCTCAGAGGTGATCAAGAACTTCTTGCGCTACCAGATGGGGCGAGACGAAAAGTGGGGTCGGGGCAAGAACTCCTTGGCCGAAGCCATCATCCAAGACATCGACAACTGGATCCATCAAAAGGCCCTCGCCATTGCCGAGGCAGCCGGCGTTGAGAAAACATCCCCCAAAGTCAACGAGATCAAAATCGACTTGATCCGGCGTTACCTGGGCTATGGGGCGCGCTACCTCAAGTACAAGCGAGAAGGGGGAGGATCTTAAGCCATGACCAGTTGTGCCCTTGAGGGTGTCGTCTCAACCTTTCGGCTCAGCCAGTTGAAAATCATCCCCATCCTGTTTGCCGAAGCCGCAGTGGAGCCTTAACTTCAGCCTTAACCTGATTTGAGGGAACGATGTTCGACGTTTTCAAAAACCGCTTGGAGATCACCGGCACGCTCACCACCGTGACCGCCCTGCACATCGGGGTGGGCCGCTCCACCGAGCCCATCGGCTCCGATCTGCCGGTTCTCAAAGACGCGCTGGGCCGCCCGCTCATCCCCGGCTCCAGCCTCAAGGGGGCGCTGCGCTCCCGCCTGGAGAGTTTTTTGCGCGGCATCGATCCGGCGCTGGCCAGGGATCCCAGCGAGTTGACCAGTAGCGAGCAAGTCCGGGTGGTCAACCAAATTAAGAACACCTACAAAGACGACGACGCAACCCTGACGCAAAAGCTGATCGAGGCCACCGACTGGGTCTCGCAGGCGTTTGGATCCCCTTGGCTGGCGGGCAAGGTGCAGATCCGCGATTTGCCGGTGGTGCGGGAAGCCTGGTTTGGCCAGTACCAAGAGCGGGATGGTGTGGCCATCGATCGGGATACGGAGACGGCGGCAGAGGGCAAGCTCTACGACTTTCAAGTGGTGCCGGCCAACACCCCCTTTCAGTTCCATGCCGTTGTCGAAAATGCCGAAGCATGGGAGCTGGGCCTGCTGGCCATCGGCTTGCACCAATTGGAAACGGAGCAGATCCCCTTGGGAGGGGGGCGCTCCCGCGGCTTGGGGGTCGTCCGCCTGGAGATCGGGGCGGTCTATTGGTTTGACTCAGAAGGGGATCCGCGGCGGCTGCTGACCTATCTGCAAGAGCTGGTGGCCGGAGAGCGGCACCCCCTCAGCCCGGAAGAGGCTGCTGCCTTGCGCCAAGACTGGGTGGAAGCCCTGGTTGCCAAACTAACCGCTGTCGCTCCCGTCGGCCCCCGCAGCTAGCGCAAGGGCTGGGCGAAAACCCTCTTGTTCCTCTTCAGTGAAGGATCCCAGGCCATGCACAAGCGCTACGTTAACCACTGCACCCTCTGCCTCACCCTCAAGCCGGATGGCCCTGTGCTCATCAAAGCGGGCAAACAAGGGGCGGATCCGACAAAACCCGATATGGAGTTTGTGGAAACCTATCGCGGCGGCGGGCGGACAGTCTATTTTCCCGGCAGCTCCCTCAAAGGGGCCATTCGCGCCCACGCCGAGCGCATTGTCCGAACGGTGGGCGGCGACAGACGGCCTGAGGGGAACAAGTTGCAACTCTGGGCCAGCGATCCCCTCGACCAAAAGGCCAACCAGTGGCTGGAAAAAATTGCAGAGTCCCACCGAGTTTACGCCCTCTCTTCTTTTACGGACCAGATGTTTGGCAACACGGCCATCGCCAGCCGGGTGCGCATCGAGGATGCCTATCCCAAGCCGGGGACACCTCTGCGGCTGGAGGAACGCAACGGGGTGGCCATCGATCGCGTCTTCGGGTCGGTGGCGGTGGGGCCGTTTAGCTACCAAGTCTGTGTCGAGGGATCCTTTCAAACCAAGATTCACCTGAAAAACTTTACCCTGGCGCAACTGGGCCTGCTGGGGCTGGTGCTGCGGGATCTGGACGAAGGATGGTTTGGGATCGGCTTTGCCAAATCCCGCGGCATGGGCCGCGTTCGGGTGGAGTACGAGTGGGCGACGGTGGACTACCCGGGCTGCCTGGTGGAGGAGGGGAGCCAGGAGCTACGGCTGCTGGGATCCCAGCTTGCCTGGCCAAGGGGATCCCTGCTGGGGGCGGGCGAGTTTCTCAGTCCAGAAGAGGCGGGCAAATACGGCTTTGCCAAACCCGATCGCCAGTTAGTGCCGGTGGGGGCGGAGCCGATGCCCTTGGGCTTTGGGGCGCGGCTGACCTGGGAGCAAACGTCTGAGGCCAAGGTGGAGCACCTGCTGGCCGCCGCCGTTAAAAGTTGGGCCCAGCTCTTGCAAACGGAGGCCAAAGCGGTATGAAACCAGCCTACGTAGCCGCCTACAAGGTTCAGGATCTGGCCGCTTGCAACGGCGGGACGGCGTCCTCGCTTTCCGAGATCCTCTCGGCCTGTTTTGCCGCCGCCGAAGAAACCTACACCTTTTTGCGCTGGCCCCACCGCGTCAGCGGCATTCAGGTGGGGATCCCGCCAGATCTGGTCTGTCAAGAGGGACAGGTCTTCTGCCAACAACGGGAGTTGCGCTGGAAAAGCACCCCCCGCGGCTGGGATCTGCTGTATCTGGGGATCCAACCTCCTCCCGACTTCTTTGTGCCGCTGGCCGGGGAGTGGCAGGGGGAGGATCGCGAGGCCGACCTGTACGGATCCCAAAGTCCGGAAACCCGCTTCCCCCAAGGTCTCAGCTATCCGAGGTCTCTCAAGCTGGGCCAGCGCTACTTTCGCGATGGGCGCACCGCCCGCGTTCACTTTGTTGCTCTCATCCCGAGGTCAAGATGACTCCCCAAGGCCCCCGACCCTTGCCCGCCCATTCTGCTTCTGCCAGAACGCCCGCCGGCAGCCGAGACCGGGGTGGAGGTGAGCAGGCCATGGCTCCCAAGCCCTACGAGCTGATCCCCTTTCCCCAGCAGCCCCCCAAGCTGGAGCGGCCCGCTGGCCACGCCAAGTTCCATCCCGACAAGTTGCACGGCACCCTCTTTCTCACCCTGACGGTGCAGACCGCTCTCCACATTTCCACCGGCCACCTGGCCTTGGGCAGCGACGTCGGCGTCAACGGGATCCCGGTGCTCAAAACCATGACCACTACCCCCGACGGGCGGCTCAAGATCCAGGGCAGCTCCCTCAAGGGGGCCATCCGGGCCATGTACGAGGCGATCACCAACAGCACCCTTGCAGTGATCACCAGCCGCTACAAAAATCAGATCCCGCCGGAGCGGCACCCCTGCCGCCAGAAGGAGCGGCTGTGTCCTGCCAGCCGCGTTTTTGGCGCCCTCAACTGGCAGGGGCTGGTGGAGTTCAGGGATGCCGTTGCCACTGGCACCGGCTCCGGCGGCGGATCCCTGCCCCCGCTGTACCGTCCCCGCCCCGACCAGCGCAGAGCCTACTTTGAAAACGGCAAGGCGGTTGGGCGCAAGTTTTATTACACGCACCGCAGGGCTTTGCAGGGCCATCAAAAGGGGACGCCCACCCAGCAGGCGGTGCAAAATACGGTTTTCAAAACCCAGATCCACTTCAAAAACCTCACTCCTGCCGAGCTGGGCACCTTGTTCACGGTGTTGGGTCAGGATCCCGCGCATCCGCTGCTGCTGAAGGTGGGGGGCGGCAAGCCTGTAGGACTGGGATCCCTGCAGGTCAGCCTGGACAAGATCGAGCGGCCCCGCAACTTGAAAGAGCGCTACAGCCGCTACGATCCCCCACAAGCCGATACCCTAGAAGGAGAAGGCCTCAAAGCCTTTGTGCAAAAGCAGATCCAAGCTGCCCAGGGCTACATCCTGCCCGATCAGCTTCGGCAGTTGGCCGCCATCCTGAGCCCCACCCATCTGCGCGAGCCGCCCACCACCGCCTACTGAGGGTGCCTCTATGCTGTCAGCTCCGGTCGATCTCAGCCCCCAATCTTGGGATCTTGCCCACGGCATCGCCATGACTTTGGCGAAGGAAAGGGTAGATGTCAACGAATTGAGCAAGTGCCTCGCCTACCTCCGCTCGGTGGCCCATCTCCCCGACGCGGGATCCCGTTTCTTCCGATTCACCGGCGAGCTGGTGCGAGAAACTGGCCTCCACCGCAGCAACGAAACCCCACGCTACTACCGACTCATCGACCAAACCTGTAAAAGGTACTTGCAACCTCTGCAGGATAGGCCGGCTGAGATGCTGCAGATCCTGGGCTGGGCCGCCCGCCTGGCCCGCTACTACAAAGATGGGGGAGTGCCGATCGGCGAGATCCCGTCCCCTCCCGATCCCAATGGCGGTCGTCCGACCCATTCCCGCGGCGGCGAGGCCAAGCCCCAGCCAGAGGCACTGCGGCCCAAAGAGCAACCTGAACAAAAGCAGGCTCAGCCCCAAGTTGAAAATGCAGCAGCTTCTACCAAGGCCCGCTTCAAAATTGGGCAACACCTCAAGGCCAGCATCACCAATATCAAGGGCAACGAAGTGACCTTCCAAATCGTGGATACGGATATCAAGCTCACCCAAAAAGAGCCGAAACAGGCCGGATCCCTGGCGGTGGGGCAAGAAGTGGAGGTAGAGGTGCTCGACTTAAGGGGAGATGGCAGAGTTCGCAAAGTAAAGCTGCTCTGATTGCGAAGTGGGAAAACTTCGAGGAAGTTAGCGAGTAACCCATGCAGACCATCCTCATGACCGTGGGCACCTCTTTGCTCACCAACCCGGACAAAGACCTGCAGCCGCAACGCCCTTGGGTCGGCCAAAAAACCATCGGGGATCCGGAACGGGCCTTGGCCTGGATGAAAAAGACAGAACTGGAGCTGATCAGCGCCGAAACCAACACCTACTACCGGCTGGATCCCACTCCCCAGGATGCCTTGATTTTGCTTTACTCCGAAACCCCTGAGGGGCTGGAGTGTGCCCAGATTTTGAAACTCTTTTTTGAAGAAGCGCTGGGCCAACAACAGGTTTCCCTGGTGCCCCTCCCCGGCGTCAACTACGAGCTAGAGGGATCCTCCCTGGAGCGGATGGCCGAGCTGTTGCAACAGTTGGCGGAGAGCGCCAAAGGGATCGTCACCTTCGCCGCCACCGGGGGCTTCAAAGCCCAGGCCATGATCATGGCCGTGGTGGGCAGCCAATTGGGGATCCCGGTCTGCTACATCCACGAGCAATACAAATCTTTGGTGTATTTGCCCTATCTGCAACCGCAAGTCCAGCCGCGGATCCCGCGGGCGGCTCTCCCCGATTCCGGTCGAGATCGCTCCCAGGTCATCCAATTGCGGAGCGACAGCAGCCATCACCGCCCTCGCAGTTGGGTCAAGGTGGAAAAGCTCCTGCGCGACCTTCCCTGGGTGGATCTGGTTCGCTACGACTCAAATGCCTACGCTGCCCCCAAAAACGGCGTCAAAGCCGCCAACCGCAAAACCGAAGATGGCCGCCACGTTTTGTGGATCCATCTCCACGAAAGCCAGGACACCCACCTCGCCGTCCGGGTAGAGACCACCGGCTACACTCCCGACCACCTGGAGCAGGCTGCCGCCGAGTTGCGGGAGCGCTTGGGTCGTCTGCTCTGATGAATTCCACTTCCCCCGGTTACAACCCTTACCCAGATCCAGGGTCTGGTTTTGGGCGGCAATTTCCCCTTCTCCTCATTTCATTATTTTGCCGCCGCAGGGCCTGAAACCCGTGTCCAGCAAGGGATCGACCAGGTCAACAGAAAAATCAGGGTTTGGGGGCTATCGCCGACCCTGTCGCTGAATTTTCGCTAAAGAATTCCTCGGCCTGGCCGTGGGGAGAGTGCCAAGCATGTTAGAAGTGAATCAAAATGAGATCACGATAGGAGCCTGGTTTGCCTGTCGTCTGTTGTTGTCATAGTGGCTGAATACCATGCTGGATCCCCTTTTGGAAGAGAAAATCCGTGACCAAATCCGCACCCACAAGGTGCTGATCTACATGAAAGGCACCCCAGAGATGCCCCAGTGTGGGTTTTCCTATGCCGCCGTTCGTGTGCTGGAGAGTCTGGGCTTTCCCTACACGGCGATCAACGTGCTCGAGGATCCCGAAATTCGTCAGGGGATCAAAGAGTTTTCCAACTGGCCTACTATCCCGCAGATCTATATTGACGGCGAGTTTGTGGGCGGCTGCGACATCCTGCAAGAGATGCACGCCCGCAACGAGTTGCGCCCTCTGGTCGAGGCGGCTTTTGCCAAGGCCGGCGCCCAACCTTGAGGGCCGCAGGGGATCCCATGCTCACCTCGGATCGCCTGCGACAGCTCTTGGCTGAGAAGCTGCAAGCCCTCTACGTCCACGTGGAGGACGAGTCGCACCGCCATGCTGGCCATGGGGGACGGCAACAGGGATCCGGGGGGCACTACCGCGTGCAGGTGGTGTCGCCCCTGTTTGCCGGCAAAACTCCTCTGCAACGGCATCGCCTGGTGTACGCCGCCCTGGCCGAACAGATGGGTCAGGGCATTCATGCACTGGCGTTGCAAACTTACAGCCCCGAAGAGGTCTCTGCAGAAGGGATCCCTAAGCAGATCGGCTAGCATAGGGGGCAAGATTGCGGCCCTGTTGGGGCAGAGGAGGGAGCATGGCAACTCTGTTGGCCACCTGGCTGATGTCAGCCTTGAGCGTGATGATTTTGGCTTGGCTTTTGCCCGGGATCCACGTCTCTGGGTTTGGGGGTGCTTTGGTGGCAGCTCTGGCCATTGGCCTGGTCAATGGTTTGGTGAGGCCGTTTCTCCGGTTGATTACCCTGCCGATTACAGTTCTTACCCTGGGTTTGTTTTGGCTAATTTTGAACGGCATTTGCCTGGCCATCGCCGACAAGCTGGCCGGGGATGCCTTCAATATCGATAACTTTGGTTGGGCGTTCCTCGGCGCGATAGTACTTTCCGTCGTCAGTGGCTTGGTTCAGCGTGTTTTTGAGCAAGGTGTGCAGAGCTAACTGTTCCGTAGCCATAGAAGGCCGGAGTCGATACTATTTTCTCAGAAAAATTGAGGCAATGCTTTCTCTTCAGTAACCCCTAAAGATCAACCTAGATTCTTAGTTAACAATTGTCCAGAAAAGTTTTTTGAAGGTTTAGGCACCCAGAGGGTTTGCCAGTCCACAGTTTGCTAATACGAAGGAAATATTGCCAGCAAGCATCTCACAAAAGTTTTTGCGTCAGCTTTATCTGAGGCTATTTGTTAGGAGTGCTGAACAAATGGAATCCTTAATCTGCGATTAGGAGCTGATGGGTATGAAGGCGTTGCTGCTCTATCCCCGCTTTCCCAAGTCTTTCTGGTCTTACAATCGCACCATCGAGATGGTGGGGCTAAAAGCGCTGATGCCGCCGCTGGGCCTGATCACCGTTGCCGCTCTGTTGCCCCAGGATTGGGAGATTCGCTTTGTGGATCGCAATGTCGCCCCCGAGACGGAGGCCGATTGGCAGTGGTGCGACCTGGTGATCCTGTCGGCCATGCTGGTGCAGAAGCAAGACTTTCACGCACTCATTCGCAAAGCGGTGCAGTTGGGCAAAAAAGTAGCTGTGGGCGGCCCCTATCCGACTTCTGTGCCCCAAGATGCCCTGGAATCCGGGGCTCACTATTTGGTTTTGGACGAAGGAGAAGAGACCATACCGGCTTTTGTCAAGGCTCTAGAATCTGGGCAAGAAGCGGGCATTTTTCGAGCCACAGAAAAGCCAGACGTCACCCAAAGCCCCCTGCCGAGATTTGACCTGCTGCGCATGGATCAATACTTCATGATGTCGGTGCAATTCTCGCGGGGTTGCCCCTTTAATTGTGAGTTTTGTGACATCATCTCTCTTTATGGGCGCAAGCCGAGAACCAAGGAGCCAAGCCAAATGCTGGCCGAGCTGCAAGCCCTCTACGACCTGGGCTGGCGAGGCTCGATTTTTGTGGTAGATGACAACTTTATCGGCAATCAGCGCAACGTCAAGCGATTTTTACGCGAGCTGATCCCGTGGAGCAAGGAGCATAACTATCCATTTACCTTTATGACAGAGGCTTCTGTCAACCTAGCTGAAGATGAAGAGTTGATGCAGTTGATGGTAGAAGCGGGGTTCTATGCGGTCTTTCTGGGTATTGAGACCCCAGACCAAGACAGCTTACAGATGACTCAAAAGCTACAGAATACCCGCCACCCCCTGGTAGAGGCTTGTCGCAAGATCAACGATGCCGGGCTGTTGATCTACGCCGGGTTTATTCTGGGCTTTGACGGAGAGCGGCCAGGTGCGGGGGAGCGCATCCAGGCTTTTGTCGAGCAGACCGGTATTCCTCAGCCGATGTTGGGGATTTTACAGGCTCTACCCAACACCCAACTGTGGAATCGCCTCAAAAAAGAGCAGCGGTTGCTGGAGGGGATCGGCGTCACCGAGTTTGGGGATCAAAACACGCTGATGAACTTTATTCCCACCCGTTCTCCATCTGAAATTGCCCGGGAATATCTGGAAAGTTTTTGGAAGTTGTATGAGCCGGCGCGATATCTCTCTCGCTGTTTGCAACAGTGCCTGAGTATCGGCACTAAAGTAGGTCGGCAACAAGCAATGCGGCTGCCCCTTCACAAAGGGATCTATCTGCTTCTACAACTCATCTGGCGGCAAGGGATCCTTCATCCCCAAATTCGCGCCCAATTTTGGCAACAGCTATGGACGATCTGGCGCCAGAAACCGAGCCTGCTGAACCTATATCTGGGCCTCTGTGCTGCGGGGGAGCATTTTTGGGAATATCGAGAACTGGCGCGCGCCCGCCTCAGCCAACAACTGGGATACGATCCTTTGCTGGCCAGCTCATCATAATCTCCGGGCGGGGCCGATGCGGCGACGACAGTTGGCGGTGATGGGGCTGGGATCCCTGTGGGCCCTTTGGGGAGGCTCTCTGCAGGCCCAGACCGCTGGAGATTGGTTGGCCGTGGAGCTGTTCAGCCGCTGGGGCGCGGATCCCTTGGCCCAACTGGAGCTGAGCGGCCCCTTTGTTTTAAATCAGCAGCCCTTTCCGGCAGGGATCTGGAAGCTGCAGGTTCACCGCCAAGCGCTGATTTTGAGCGGGCCGGGCCAGCCCCGTCGCTACTCGGGATCCCTTTGGCTGCAAGGAGGGGGGCTGCGTCCTGCGGCGGGAGAGGAGCGTCGCTACCGTGGCTTGATCCAGATTCGCCCAAGCGGCCCAGAGCGCCTGCACCTGCTGAACTGGGTACAACTGGAAGACTACCTGCTGGCCTTGGTGCCCGGCGAAATGCCTGCCGATTGGCCAGCCGCCGCTTTGCAGGCCCAAGCCATCCTGGCCCGTACCCTGGCCGTTCCCCATCTGCGCCCCGCTCCAAGAAGAGAATGGCCCTCTACCCCGGCAAGGCCATTGCAAGATTCCACCGCCCACCAGTTCTACGGGGGCCTGGCCTATGAGACGGCGGCGACCACGGCTGCGGTGCGGGCAACCCAGGGGCAGATCCTAACCCATGCCGGCCAGCCGGTAGAGGTTCTGTTTCACTCCACCTGTGGCGGCCACACCAGCGCCAACCAAGATATTTTTGCCCCACCCGCCCGTCCCTACCTGCAAGGGGTGAGTTGCGAAGGGTGTCGCGCTTCCCCCTTCTATGGCCCCCACAGTGTCCGGCTCAGCCGACAAGAGTTGGAGCAAGCCCTGGGCAGCGCCGAGTTAGAGATCCTGCAATCGGATCCCTGGGGGCGCCCTCTGCGCATCCGCGTCGGATCTCGGTTATTTACCGGACAGGAGTTTGTGTTGCACCTCGGGCAAACCCTAGGGTGGGGGATCCTGCCCAGCAACCGCTTTACCCTCAAACGCCTCGAGCCAAAGGCCGGCCAGCCGGAATCGTACCTTTTCACCTATCGGGGAGCCGGGCACGGGGTGGGTCTATGTCAGTGGGGAGCCCGCGGCCTGGCCGAACAGGGCTACACAGCGTCGCCCATCCTCAACCACTACTTCCCCGGCACCCAGGTGACACCGTTGAGCTGATGAAACATCTCTCCACAGCGTTATTGCTACGCAACACTGTCGCGAACTCCCCTCTCCCTCTGGGAGAGGGGACGGGGGTGAGGGTGCCTCTGGGAGAGGGGACGGGGGTGAGGGTAGCGGCGCAGATACCGACTCCTTAGATCCACCACAAGCAGGGGATCTGGTGCCATCCCAGCTTGAGAAGCTGTCCTCAGGAAAGAGCTTTGGGAGTGACCTTCAAAATGGTGGAACGGGATCTAGACGGAGCTGAACCATTCGCCTGGGGCTCCTTGGCCATCCCACCGCCGGTGGAAGCTGCTTGTGCTCCGCGCCGCTTCCGCAGGCCAGCCGCCTCGGCCTGCTGGCCTGTAACGCTGGAAGCAGTCTTCGCTTGGGTTTTGCTTGCAGCGGAGTCGGCTTTGCCGGTTGAGCGGCTTTTTTTCTTGCCATCGGCAGCAGAACCTTCTTTTTCGGCCAACACCTGCAGGGCCATTTCCAGGGTGACCGCTTCGGCAGGGAGCTCCTTGGGCAAAGAAGCATTGACCTTGCCGTGTTTGACATACAGCCCGTAGGGGCCGTCGTGCAGATTGACCGGCTCGCCGTCCTCAGGATGGGATCCCAGCTCGCGCAGGGGTTTGGCCGAGCCGCGCCCACGGCCTTTTTTGGGCTGGGCCAGCAGCTCCAGCGCCCGCTCTAGGCTGATGGTCAGCACATCCTCATCGGCGGGCAGAGAACGAAAATCCCCGTCGCAGACCACGTAGGGGCCGAAGCGGCCAATCCCTGCTTGCACCTTTTTCCCCGATTCCGGGTGCTCCCCCAACGTGCGGGGCAGGCTGAGCAACCCCAGGGCAATCTCAGGGGTGACCTGCTCCGGCTTTAGCCCTTTGGGCAGGGAGGTGCGCTTGGGCTTCTTGTTCTCCTCCGACACCTCCCCCAATTGCACATAGGGGCCGTAGGGACCCTGGGGAATCACGTAGACCGGCTCTTGGGTTTCCGGGTGGAAGGTGATGGGCTTGGGGCCCTCCTGTTTGCGCTTGATCAGCTCCGCTACATGTTCGGCGCTGAGATCGGCGGGGGGAATCTCCTCCGGCAGGTTGGCGCGCACCTCTCCCGATTCAGTCTCTACTGCTACATAAGGGCCGTAGGGGCCGATGCCGATCTTGACGGGCAGGTTCTCCAGGTGAATGGAGCGGGCCAGGCCAGAGTCGATTTCCAGCTCGCGCGCCTTCACCTGGCCTTCTAGGCCCTGCTCTCCCAGAAAGAAATGGCGCAAATAGGGCAACCAGTCTGCCTGGCCAGAAGCGATGTCATCGAGGGTTTGCTCCATCTCGGCGGTGAAGCGGGTATTCACCAAGTTGGGAAAGTATTTTTCCAGCAGCTCGGTCACTGCAAAAGCGGTGTAGGTGGGCACGAGGGCATTCCCCATCGACCTCACGTAGCCACGGCTCATGATCGTGTTCAAGATGGTGGCGTAGGTGCTGGGACGGCCAATGCCCTCGCTTTCCAACACCTTGACCAGGGAAGCTTCCGTATAGCGGGCGGGGGGCTGGGTCTCGTGGCCGACGGGTTCGAGCTTCCGGCAGCGGAGGGGATCCCCCTGCCGCAAGCGGGGCAGATGCACCTCCCGATCTTCCAGAGCCGCCTCCGGGTCGTCGGATCCCTCCACATAGGCGCGGAAGAAGCCGGGAAAATCGATGCGCTTGCCGCTGGCCCGAAACACCGCATCGTCCACCGCGATGAGCACGATGGTGTGGGTCTGTCGTGCTTCGGCCATTTGGCTGGCGACGGTGCGCTTCCAGATCAGGTCGTAGAGGGCCAGCTCCTGCCCTGTGAGCGGGGTTTGGCTGGGCAGGCGAAACTCCGACCCGGCGGGACGAATGGCCTCGTGGGCTTCTTGCGCCCCTTTGGTTTTGGTGGTGTACTGGCGCGGTTCGGGGCTGAGGTACTCCTTGCCGTACATCGACTCCACGCAGGCGCGGGCGGCGCGGATGGCCTGTTCCGACAGGTGTACCGAGTCGGTGCGCATGTAGGTGATGTAGCCCTCTTCGTAGAGCTTTTGGGCGATGCGCATCGTCTGCTGGGCGGACAGGTGTAGCTTGCGGTTGGCCTCCTGCTGCAGCGTGGAGGTGGTAAAAGGAGGGGCGGGCTTGCGGGTGGAGGGGCGCTCTTCGACCGAGCTGACGACCCAAGCTTTCCCCAGCAGGCGATCCCGTAGGGCCTCGGCCTGGGCTTGATCCAACAGCACCACATCCCGCCCGGCCATGAGCTGCCCGGTGCTGGGATCGAAGTCTTGCCCGCCGGCCAGGCGCTTGCCGGCCAGGCTCACCAGCTCTGCTGGAAAGACGCTCTGCCGCTCCTGCGGGGAAGTGCTCGGTTGCAGCTCCGCCTTCAGATCCCAGTAGGAGGCTTTTTTGAAGGCGCGCCGCTCCCGCTCCCGATCCACCAAGAGCTTGACCGCCACCGACTGCACCCGCCCTGCTGAGAGTTTGGGGGCAATTTTTTTCCACAGCAGCGGCGACAGGGTGTAGCCCACCAGGCGATCCAAGATGCGGCGGGTCTCCTGGGCACGCACCAGTTGCTCGTCCACCTGGCGGCAGTTTTGCAGCGCCTCTTGAATGGCCTCGCGGGTGATCTCGTGAAACACCATGCGGCGGGTGGGCACCTTGGGTTGCAGCACCTGTTGCAAATGCCAGCTAATGCTTTCCCCTTCGCGATCCTCGTCGGTGGCCAGGATCAGCTCGTCGGCTTTCTTGAGGGCTTCCTTCAGTTCCTTGACCACTTTCTTCTTGTCTTTGGGGATCACGTAGAGGGGCTCGAAGTCGGCGTGGACATTGACCCCCAGGCGGCTCCACTCTTCACCCTTCAATTCTTCTGGGATTTCAGATGCCGAATCGGGGAGATCCCGCACATGTCCCATCGAGGCCTGAACTTCGTACCCTGCGGGCAAGAATCCACGGATGGTGCGGGCTTTGGTGGGAGATTCGACAATGACCAGCTTAGGCATGATGATGTTGTTGTTGGCAGCAATTGGCTGAGGTTGCCAGGGCCAGCGTACACCACAAGAGGTGCTTAAAATAGATGGCCTACTTCTCTGGAGCCTAGCAAGTCTATCTGCGCTTGACTAGCGGTCATCGGCGATTGATTCCAGGGATCTGCCCCCACCTGGCTCTTTGTACGACCATGAAACTGCATCATTTTTCCATTCGCACTGCCGATATTTTCCGCTCCATCGCCTTTTACGAGGGGCTGGGCTTGGCTGTGGAAGAACGCTTCACTGCCGGGATCACGTTGGCCTGCTGGATGCGTGGTCCCTGGGGGCGCCTAGAGCTGATGCAGGTGCCCCAGCCCCAGCCGGCTCCCGATCCCTTTGGGGATCCCCACTATGTGGGCTACTACCATCCCTCTTTGGAGATCGGCCCTGAATGGGGATCCCTGGCCGGCTATTTAGAACATCTACAAGCGCAAGTCCCCCTTACCCTGCTGCTCCCGCCCCAGCTCCAGCAGATCGGCCATCAAACTTATGAGGTAGCCTTCATCGCCGATCCCGATGGCCTGCCGATTGAGTTGCTGCGTTTGCAGGGATCCCCGGAATCCCAGCAGTTGGGCAAGGAAGGCTGTTGAATTTGCCGTTGGGTGGGATCCTGCAATTGGGCCTGAAGCTAAGCTGGTAAGGCCTGTGGGGAACTTGAGCAAGGATGGGTTGGCTTGTTTACTGAACTGGCGATGAAAGCTCAGCTTCCGGTTACCGTCTTGACGGGCTTTTTGGGCAGTGGTAAGACCACCCTGCTCAAGCGCATCCTGCAGGAAAAGCATGGGCTGCGCATTGGGGTTATTCTCAACGAGTTTGGCGAAATTTCCATCGATGGCGAGCTGGTCAACCTGCCCGAAGAGGGGCTGATGCAGCTGAGTAATGGTTGCCTCTGTTGCACGGTGCGGGCAGATTTTGAACGGGCAGCCCGAGAGCTGCTGCAGCAGGCCCAGGCGTTGGACTACCTGGTGGTGGAAACCAGCGGGGTGGCGGATCCCAGGCAGGTGACGGAGCTGTTTGTGCAAGAGACTTTTCATGAGGACTTGCGCCTCGATGGCGTGGTGACCCTGGTGGATGGGGCCGAATACTGGCACAACTTCCGGCGCTCGCAAACCGCCGCCCACCAGATCAGCAGTGCTGACATCCTGCTGCTCAACAAGGTGGACTTGATCACCCCTATCGAACAAGAGCAGATCCTTGCCGATCTGCGCCGCTACAACCCCGATGCCCCTTGCCTGCTCACCACCCATGCCCAAGTCCCCCTGACCCGCATTTTGGATGTGCATGCCTTCCGTCCAGAAGGGTGGGATCCCAAACTTCCCGATTTGGAAGCCGAGGCACACCCTAGCCATCACCTCGCAGAAGACGGGATCCAATCGGTGAGCTTTCAACTGCAGCAGCCGCTGGATTTGATGGCTTTTCGCGACTGGCTACAAGACTTGCCGGAGACGATTTTTCGCGCCAAAGGGGTGCTGTGGGTTGTGGACGAGCCGCAGCGGGTTATCTTTCATCAGGTAGGCCAGCGGCAAACCCTCTTCTTGGAACGGGACTGGGATGTGGAAGAGCCTCGCCTGTCCAAAATTGTGTTGATCGGCAAAGGGCTAGAGCGAGAACAGTTGGCTGCCGACCTCAGCCGGGTCGCCGCTGGTTAGGGATCCTCGTCATGGCTATTTTTTCAGTTCGTGGATGGGGTGAATTGGGATGGCTCGCAGCAAGCTTTCGGAGCAAGAACAACAGCAAATTGTCAGCGCCTACCGCGGCTCAGCAGCGACCGCCGTCGAATTGGCCGAGCAATTTCAAGTGAGCGTCACCACCATCACCCGCGTGTTGAAGGAAAATATCGCTGCCGATGAGTACCAGCGGTTGATTCAGCTCAAACGCTCGGCTGCCCGCCGCAAAGACATAGAGGAAAAAGTGGCCGTTGGCCAGATCGCAGCTTTGGAGCAGCAGCTCTTGCCGCTGTCTCCATCTGGGGATCCCCCCGCAGCCGCCACACCCCCCAATGGTGAAGAGCCGAACACAAACGACGCACCCATCGGCGGGATAGAAGAGTCTTTGCCAGAACTGCAGTTGGCGGCTGAGCTTCAGGAAGATCTAGAGGATATCGACGACGAGGAGGAAACCGAAGAAGACAGTGACCTCGAAGACGAGGACGACTCCGACTATTTCCCAGAAGACGAGCCGGAAGCAGACCACCTCGCCGATCCCGGCTATCAAGTTCAGGTGTTACCCCTGGAAGAGCTCACCCCGCCGGAAACCTGTTATGTCGTTGTTGACCGCTACCAGGAGCTGACCACTCGCCCCCTCAAGGAATTCTTTGGCCCCGGATCTGTGCCCGTCGAAGGGATCGATAACGCCAATACGCTGCCCATTTTCGACAACCACAAGGTGGCCCGTCGCTTTTCCGAAATGAGCCGCCGCGGCAGCAACACCTACCCCCCCTATCGGGTGATCCAGTTTCCCGGCTACATTCTGGACATTGTGCGCACCCAATTGCAAAAAAAAGGCATCACCCATCTGCTCGTAGATGGGCAGATCTACAGCCTCTAGGTCAGTTGGGCGGCAATCGCTCTCAACAGGTGGGTTTGGTCGATGGGCTTGGTTAGGTAGGCGTCAGAGCCGAGCCGTAGCCCTTGTTCAATGGCTTCTTGGGAGGTTTTGGAGGAGAGAAAGACGAAGGGGATGTGGGCCGTGGACTGATCCCATCGCAAGGCATCTAACACGCCATAGCCGTTCAGCTTGGGCATGACCACATCGCACAACACCAAATCCGGCATAAGCGCGCGCACCATCTGTAGGCCTTCCTCGCCATCGGTGGCCGCCACCGTGTCGTACCCAGCCCGCTGCAACACCTTCTGCAGATAGGTGCGGATAGAGGGTTCGTCTTCAATCACCAAGATGCGTTTGGACATGTGGCTTCGTAGACAAGCAAACGATAGTCTCCCCCAACCTGTCGGGCTGGCTGTCAGCTTCAACCGAGAGCCCAGTTGATGCGGGAACGAACAGAGAAGCTATAAAGGCAGCATAGGAAAACTCTGAGGAAAAAAACTCCGCCAAATGGCTCATTCTGGCACCCCAACCCTCTGCAGAAATCCTGATACGGTGCAGAACCTCCTTCCTCATCCGCAGATTTGCGCTTATGGTCATTATCAAATAGCAATGAAACGTTTCTCTCCGTCTATCCCTAACTCCCCTCTCCCTCTGGGAGAGGGGCAGGGGGTGAGGGCTGGGAGAGGGGCAGGGGGTGGTCGCGTGAGCGGCGCGGAGCGCTTGGGCACCTCTGGGAGAGGGGCAGGGGGTGAGGGGCCTATTCCGAGGTCAGTTGTCGCTCCATCAGCCTGGCCAGGGCGGCAGTGGGAGTGGTCTGCCCCTGCAGCAACCGGTGAACCTCTTGGGTAATGGGCACCGGGATCCCGTGTTGGGCGGCGATCTTGACCACAACAGGGGCGGTGTAAACCCCTTCGGCGGTGCCCTCGATGGCGGCCAAAACCTGGGACAAAGGACTACCCTGGCCCAATCCGTAGCCCACCCGGTAGTTGCGGCTCAGAGGGCTGTGGCAGGTGGCCAGCAGATCTCCCAGCCCCGACAGGCCGTTGAAGGTCTCAGGTCGCGCCCCCAGCTTGGATCCCACCCGGATCATCTCTGCCAGGCCGCGGGTGACCAGAGCCGCACGGGCATTGGCCCCCAGTTGCAAGCCGTCACACACTCCAACAGCGATGGCGATAACATTTTTCAAGGTGCCCCCCAGCTCCACCCCCAAGGGATCGCTGCTGGTGTAGAGGCGAAACCGTTCCGAAGCCAGGGCCTGTTGTACCTGCATAGCTGCCCAGGGTTCCCGGCTGGCCACCACTGCCGCTGCCGGCAAGCCCTGACGGATTTCCGCCGCAAGGTTGGGCCCTGAAAGCACCACCAGGGGCTGCTCTGGGAAAGTGGCCCCCCAAATTTGGGCAGGGGTCAGAAGCTGCAGCGGATCCAGCCCTTTGGTGGCCGAGACCACAATCGCTTGGGGAGGGATCCCCACCTGGCGCACCGCTTCCACCACAGGGCGCACCCCCGCCATGGAGACTGCCGAGATGAGCATTTGGGATCCCGGTAGCACTTCTTCGAGATCCAGACCCTTGCGCCGATCCCAAACCTGCACCCGGTGCCCTTGGGCTTGGGCCAGCAGAGCCAGTGTGCTTCCCCAGGCTCCCGCCCCCAGAATGGCGATGCTCTGGGGAGAGGTCGGGCGTTGGACTTCTGTCTTCATCGCACCTCTCCAGCCGTAGCCTCTCTCCTAGGGTGCCTCTGGCTAACCCCTCTAAAAAAGTCTTCACCGTTGGGAGGAAGAGCAAGGGCAAAGGTTAGTATGAGTGGATACCAAATCATGGGTTCAGAATCGAGAACAAAGGAGATGACAGAAGCAGGGATCCAACGCCTTCCTGCTGAGGTGGCTGCCAAGATGGGGAGTTGGCGGCACGGCTATGCCCTGACCAATGGCATTCAACTGCACTATGTCACCCAGGGGGAAGGGGAGCTGGCGATCTTGTTACACGGTTTCCCGGAGTTTTGGTACTCCTGGCGCCACCAGATCCCGGTGTTGGCGCAGCGATTTCGCGTGGTGGCCCCTGACCTGCGCGGCTACAACGACTCCGACAAACCGGATCACGGCTACGACCTGGATACCCTCACCGAGGATGTCCGCGGCCTGTTGCATCACTTTGGGGCCCAGAAGGCGGTGGTCGTGGCCCACGACTGGGGGGGAGCCATTGCCTGGCACTGGGCGCAATTTTTCCCGCACGAGATCCGCAAGCTGGCCGTTCTCAATTCTCCCCACCCAGCCTGCTTTCGGCGGGAGTTCTTGAGCAACTTGGATCAACTGCGGCGCAGCTGGTATCTGTTCTTTTTTCAGTTGCCTTGGCTGCCAGAGTGGGTGCTGCAGTGGGATTTGGGAGATTGGGTGCGGCGCATTTTCCAAGAAACCTCGGTGCGCAAAAGCGCCTTCACCCGCCACGATCTGCAGCTCTACCAAGAGGCCCTCGCCAAACCCAAGGTGCTCACCTCTGCCCTCAACTACTACCGCCAGCTTTTTAACCTGCCCACCTTGCAGAACCTGTTTTTGCAGCCCATGCGGCAGATCCTCGCCCCCACCCTGCTCATCTGGGGCGAAGAAGACTTTGCCCTCAGCCGCGAGCTGACCGAGGGGATGGATCCCTTTTTCCCCAACGGCCTGCGCAAGGAGTACATCCCCGAATGCGGCCACTGGGCACAGCAAGAGGCGCCGCAAACCGTGAATCGACTGCTGATGGAGTTTCTCTAGCCAGCGGGGGAATGGCCGGGCTGGGGATCCGCCCTTTACCATCTCCAAGGGTTCACCCTAGAATAATCCACTGAATTCTACGGGAGAACCGGCATGGCCCTGGAGTATCCATCCCACCTGCGCTACGTGGACACCCACGAGTACATCCATGTCGAGGATGATATTGCGGTGATCGGGATCACGGCTTATGCCGTCGATCAGCTTGGGGACATTGTTTTCGTCGGCCTGCCCGAAGAAGGCACCGAGATTGAAAAAGGCGAGAGCTTTGGCTCGGTCGAGTCGGTCAAGGCGGTCGAAGATCTCTATGCCCCCCTGTCGGGAGAAGTGGTGGCCGTCAATACGGCAGTGGTGGATAGCCCGGAGAGCATTGCCGACGATCCCTATGGCGATGGCTGGCTGATCAAGGTGCGCATCGCCAACCCCGAAGATCTCGAAGACACCATGAGCGCTGAAGCCTACGCCAGCCTGGTAGAGGGGTCGTAAACTTAACTGCAACGGCTGGCCTTGAGCTACCGGAAAAGCTCTCGGTTGCCACCCTCGGCCTTAGCTCGGTAGAGAGCCTTGTCGGCAGCAGCCAGCAGACTTTGCGGGTCGGCTCGTTCTCCCAGCTCCAGCAGAGAGGCGATGCCTACGCTGCAGCTCAGGTGGGTGGTCTCCGCCCCTACCTGCACCGACAGCAACTGGACGGCCTGCCGCAAGCGCTCTTTTAACCCCAAGATTTGGGGGTTCGGGATCCCGCGTACCAAGAGGGCAAATTCATCGCCCCCCAGCCGGGCCAGCAGATCCTCGCGACGAACTTGGGCCTGCAATTGTCGTGCCACCCGGATCAAGGTTTGATCCCCAACCCAGTGCCCCCAGCGATCGTTGATTTGCTTGAACCCATCCAAGTCCAGATAGAGCACGTGGAGGGGAATGTGATGGCGAAGCGCAAAAGGGATCTCCAGCTCCAGTTGCTCCAGGAAAAAACGGCGGTTGTGCAAGCCGGTCAGCGGGTCGTAGAGGGCGGCAGTGGCCATTTGCGAAAAGAACGCTGCTTCTGCCGCGTCGTAGTGGGCAAACTTGAGGGTGGTGGCCCCCACTTGAATGCGATCTCCATCTTTCAGAAGAATGCGGCTGATGCGTTTGCCGTTGACGTAGGTACCGTTGAGGCTCTCTAGATCGGTGAGAACATACCCCTCGCCTTCTCTCTCCAGCCGACAGTGCTGCCGGGAGACGGCGTGGTCGGATAGCTGAATATCTGCTTGGTGGCTGCGCCCCAAAACTCCCCCACTTGCCATAGGAAAGGTCATGCCCACATTGGCACCGCTGATCACCGTCAGAAAGGCCGCAGTCGGCTCGGCCTGGGAGCCGCGCTCGTAGGGGGGGATCCGCGTGGTTGGTTCCTCTGGCATCGGAAGGAGAGGCTCTGGAGGCATGGCCCGACAAGTTGTAAGTTGTATCAAAGTATAAGTTAAGTTAGCAACACCCCTGCCTATATCCGTATTATGCCGGTTTTCCCGCGGGCCTGTTTGTGCGTGAGGGGTGCATAAGAGTTGTCTTGCCAGTTCTGATCCGAAGGGTTGCCGAGGCAGCCTAGAATGGGGCTGGGATCCTTAATCCAGGAGAAGCGGGGCATGACAAGACCCAATTCTGCCCACCTGTTGACCCCAGATTTTCGCCTCAGCCTGTCGGTGCTGGCCTTGGCAGTGCCGTTGTTTTGGCTTTCTTTTTGGGCGGGGCTGGGGGTGGGCCTGTTTGGCCTGTTTTTGATGGTGCAGACCTCTTTGATTGGGCTGGCCTTTACCAGGACGGCGCTGCAGGTCTACAGCGGCCCCAAACGCATCCGCGAGTTCCCCTATAGCGAGTGGCAGGATTGGCAAATTTTCTGGCCGCCGCTGCCGGTTTTGTTCTTTTTCCGAGAAACCCAGAGCATTCATTTTTTGCCGATGCTGTTTAACCCTGCCGAGCTGAAAATGTGCCTGGAAGAGCGGTTGGGCCATCTCCACCCACGACGAAAGTCTCATGGCTCCCGCCAATGATTGGCTCTGCCGTGTGGGTTTGGCGGCAGGCAGGGAGATGGCGCTGGCTGGAGTGTCAGCTTTTGGCAGAGTGGCCTCACGCTTTTGGCTCTCGCCAAGGCCATCCTCACCTCCCGTCCCAGTTGGCCGCCCGGCTGCAACTGCCCCCTGAACGGGCCACGTGGGGCCATCAGGTGCACGGCTGCAACTGGATTTGGGCAGATGAGGGCACGGAAACCCTCAGGCAAAAAAGACCCGGTCAAGGGATCTCTACCCGTTCTCAGGCGGATGCAGTCATTGCCCGCCGCCAAGGGGATTCTGCCTGGGTATGCACCGCTGACTGTGTGCCGATTTTGCTGGCCAGTCGAGGATGGGTGGCGGCCGTTCATGCCGGCTGGAGAGGAACTGCTGGGGGGATTTTGTCCAAGGTGCTGCGGGAGTTTCTCCGGGCGGGGATCCCTGCTGCCGCGATTCGCGTTGCCATCGGGCCTTCTATTTCGGGGTCGGTCTATCAGGTGTCAGAAGAAGTGGCCGAGCAGGTGCTGAAAAGCCTGCCTCTGGGGCTGGACACCCGCGCCGCCCTGTTGCCGGATCCTCTGCCCGGCAAAGTTCGTTTGGATCTGCGCTGGGTCAATTGTGCCCAAGCCCAAGCCCAAGGGATCCCCTCTGAACAGATTGCCGTCAGCCCCCATTGCACCCTCAGCCAACCCCAAGATTTCTTTTCCTACCGCCGCGATGGATCCCTGAAGGATGAGCAGGGCCGTCATTGCGTGCAGTGGTCGGGCATTGGCCTGCGGCTGTCAGCATGCTCCAGTCGGCTCTGCCCAGAAGAACAGGAACAACAGTGGCTATAATTGCGCTCAAGACAGAGCCCTATAGCTTTTTCACTAACCGGCGAGGATCCCATGTTTCGTAGTGCCGCCCTTTGCGGATTGTCTGGGATGGTCTTGGCCCTCACACTCGTTTCGACCCAAGGGGCAAGAGCCCAAACCTCTCTGACCGGCATCAACCGTGACAGCGTGCTGCAACTAAACCTTGGGTCGGGACGCAGCCGCCCTCGGGCCCCTGTGGGCGGTTCAGGTTCTGAGGAAGGCCGGGATCCCGCTGCTCCCTCGCCGCAGATGTGGGCTGAATGGCATATTCGCGCCAATGTCTGTACCGGCAACCTATCTACAGAAGAGTTGGCGGAGCTGTTTCCATTGGTCAACCAAGCTCTGGTGGATGCCGTCTGCCAGGGAGGAAGTTAAGAGGAAGTTAAAGATCGCCCAGGTTGGCAGTAAGGTAAAGAAGGAGCCTCTAGGTCGCTGCTGCATGGATTTTGAGAAGCTATTGGAGGAATGGGTGGCAGCCTTCACCCAAGCGGCGGAAGAAAGCCTCGCCGCTTTGGAAACAGCCCTGACAGAACTGACGGAACACCTGGCCGTGCCTCTCCAAGAAACCCTGCGGCAGTGGGAAGCGCTCTGGAATCTGGAGGAGGAACTGGAGCCAGAACCTTGCGAGGAAACCTTCAACCCTTCTGTGGGCGAATCTTTCAGCAGCAGCCGTTTCTTCGTCAGCCCGATAGGATTTGGTGGCCTGGTTGTTTATACCTACGTGGCTTCGCCGCCCGACTCCATCGGGGATCCCACCTGTCGCTACAATGCCCATTCTCCAGAGTTGCGCTGTGCCGTCAATCCGCACGGCCCCTGTGAAGGTTGCCCCCACTACGAGCCCCGGAACGTGAGCCCTGGAATGAGTCGCGATGAAGGGTGACCGCCTGATTGTTGCCCTGGATACCTCTTCTTGGGAGCAGGCTGTGGGGTGGGTGGACGCTTTGCCGCAGGTGCTGTGGTGGAAGGTGGGCCTGGAGTTGTTCTCTGCTGCGGGTTCCTCTATCCTCCAGGCTCTCAAGGAAAGGGGCAAGCGCATTTTTCTGGATTTGAAGCTGCACGACATTCCCCACACGGTGGGACGGGCTACGGAGGTGGCCGTCGGCTATGGGGTGGATCTGCTCACCGTCCATGCTTGCGGTGGCAGTGCTATGTTGCGGGCAGCCGTGGCCGCCGCCCAGGGCAGTTCCTGTCGGCTGTTGGCAGTGACCCTCTTAACCAGCCTCGGCCCCGACCAGGTGCGGCAGGAGCTGGGCATTGAACGGGATCCTGGCGACTACGTTTTACAATTGGCCCGACTGGCCCTGGATCAAGGTGTGAAGGGGCTGGTCTGCTCCCCGCAGGAAGTGGGGCGGCTGCGCCAGGCTTTGGGGCCGGAGGTTCTGCTGGTTACTCCAGGGATCCGTCTGAGCGACGCCAGGGTGGGGGATGGTGGGGATGATCAACAGCGCATCTGCACGCCCGACCAAGCTCTGCGGGCAGGAGCCGACTACCTGGTGGTGGGTCGCCCCATCATTGCTGCTCCGGATCCGGTGGCGGCCTTGCGGCGCTTCCAAGCCTTGTGGGATGCTTCTGGGTGAGAAGGTTGAGGGATTCGCCCGCTGTTGGCTAAGTGGTGCTGTGAGGCAACGACGCCATAGGCCACCTGTCCAGTCCGCCAACGCGAACGGCAGGGGGTGTTGGCTGGGAGTGGGTTTATCGGTGGCTTTGGGCCTGTGCAGCCTTCCTGCCGCCCCGGCCAGCGGAGAAGCCTGTCTGGCTGCTCCTCAGGTTTGGGCTGAGGCTCTAACGGAGCAGTTGCCTCTGTTCCTCAATCTGGCCTTGAGCCGCTCCCGCTCTGAGTTTCAGGTTGTGCTTGTGGGGAAGCCGGAGGTTGAAATGCTCCCTCCTCAGGAGCTGGCTCAGGTTTTCTCGGACACCACAACAGCTGCAGAGGCTTTTCGACTGTATTTCACCACGTTGGAGCGCCGCTTGGTCTTGCCCCAACACCCCCAGGACAACCCCTTGGCCGGTCGGCGCAGCGAAACCCTGCAACTGGCCTACGAGGCCTATGTGCTGCGGGCTAGGTCTGGGGATCCCTGGCAGTTGGTGCGTCTGCAGGTAACCGGAGCGGGGATCCCGATTCGCGATGTAACCGAGGGGCTCACCGCTCAGGCCATCCGTCGCTGGCAGCAGTCGGGTTGCCCCTTGACGGGCGATCTAGAGTTGACTAGACCTTCTCTGTAGGCGGGGAGTTTTGCAAGGCACACAAGGACACTTTCTCCTCCCAGAGGGAGAGGCATTGGATGTTCTGCTGCTGGTCGAATGACCATTCCGTTCAGGAACACAATAGGGCATACCTATGAAGTTTCCCCCCGCCAAACCTCGCCAGGGCAAACGGCTGCCCCGCGGCTCATTTTCCCGACTGCGGTCGTCCAACACGGACAAACATCGCCGCCGACGTCTGGTCGGTTTTGGTTGCATAGGCCACTGGCTGCTTTGGGGCGGGATGGGCCTGCTCTTGGGACAGCGGCTCCGCTCCTGGGGGCAACCGTCTCCGCTGCAGTGGTGGCGCGTTGTGCCCGTGAGCGGCTCTGAGGGATCCTTGCCATCCGGTCAGCCGGAACTGCCCCTCTACCACTGGTTTGCGGATGGCCTAGTGCCCTGGCTGGCTCAGGGAACGGGGATCCCGGCTGGAGAGCTGTTGCGGATCTTCTCGGTCATGGCTTGTTTGGCCATCCTGCTGTTGTGCTGGAGCTGGGGCAACTTCTGGAGTGCCGGGCTGTGGGGACTCAGCCCCTGGGTGCTGACCCAAGGGTTGGAGCCGGGCAGCGAGATTTTGAGCACCTGGGTGTGGCTGTGCAGTTGCGGCGTTGGGCCGGGATCTGCCTTGCGCCGGTGGGGTCTGGCCCTAGCTTGTGCCCTGTCCTATAAGATTTGGCCCTTGGCTTTGCTCTGGGCGGGGCTGTGGACGAGCCAGCAGTGGTCGCGGCAGCCGCTGCGTTCGCGAGGGGCACTTTGGCTGCTTTTGCTGCTGCTGGTGATGGCCCTTTCTTGGCTGGGACGGGTCGATCTACCGGCTGATCCTTCTGCAAGGGTTGCCTATCGCCTCAGCTCCCAAGGTGGCTTGGCCGTTTTGGCGACTTTGATGCTGCCCTTGGGGTTGAGCTTGGTGCGGTTGGGCTGGCCCTGGGCGGAACGGCAACAAGCCTTGCTCAGCTTGGCCGGCCTGGGCCATGTCCTCTGGATGGGGATGCTGGCGACGTGGTTTTGGGATCCCCAAGTGAACAGCCTGCAGCAAAGTGCTCGCTGGGGATTGGTGGGGCTCCCCTTCCTGTGCCTGAGCGCCGGCGGCGTCTTGGCGGAGATCCCCTACCGGGGCTGGCGGCGGGTTTTGGGATCCCTGCTGCTGGGCAGTTCTTTCTTGTTATCGTGGCAATCATTGGCCTAGGCTAGTCTGCATTTTTCTTTTTGTCTTGCTTGCTATGACCCAGACCTCATCATCGCTACGCGACGCTTTTGCGAACGCAGCAGCTCAGCCTCTGTTGCAGACCCTGTTTGCCCAACGGGCGCAGGCTTTGATCCCCCCGCCTTTTGGCGCGGAGATCTAGGGGCGGTGCCGGTGGTGAGCAGTTCTGCCTTTGGACTCGCGTTTGTTTCCCAAGACCGACTTGGCACGGGCCACGGCGGAGGTGTTGGCAGAGGATGGGGACAATGCCCTCAATTATGGCGGCACGTTTGCCGGGTTGATTGAGGTGGTGCTGCAGTTGATGCCGGCTAGAGGGGTGGAGGCCCAACTGGAAAACCTGCTGATCGGCCATCGCTCTGGGCAGATCCTCGGCCTCTTGCCCCAGGTCTTTGTGGAGCCGGGGGATGTGGTGATCGTGGAGGGGCCCACCTTCATGGGGGCGGTCAGCCGTTTTGCGGCGTTTCGCGCTGGCGGGACGGAGTCCTTTGTGATTGCGCTTTTGGGGGCCGCTGTAAACCGACCTAGGGGTTCGTGGTTGGCTTGCCAACTGCAGGGCCTACCATTCGCGTCAGCGGCGCGTAGCGCTAAAACCTCACCCGCCTATGCGGTGGGGTAGTTTATGAGGCTACACCTATCAAGGCATAGCTCTCCCCGATCCGGAGAAAAATCTCAGAGCCGAGGGGGCTTGATGCTCACCGCAACAGCTCCCTGGCCGTTTGTCCTTCTAATCGCAGAACTGCAGCCGGGATTGCGGCTGGCGCATGGCCGGATCCAGCTCGCAGATCAGCTCGAAGTTGATCACTCGCCAGCGCTGCGGTGGTCCACCGGCTCCTTCAGGAAGCTGGGAGCTGAAGCTAACCGGCAGGCCGTAGAGGCGGGGTGGGCCGGGACGGCGATGGGATCCCTGCTCCAGGTAGGGGGTGAGCAAGGGGCGGTAGCGCTCGGCCACGATCACCTGTGTGGCTCGCATCCCTTGCATGCGCAGCCGATCCAATTCTTCATGAATCTCGAAGCGGATCCCATCGGCGTGGGTGTGCTGACGAAACCAGCGGCCTTCCCAAAAACGCCAGCGCCGTCCGGATTGCAGATGTACCAGCTCCTCTTGCTCAGCATCCGCCTCAAAGGCGCCGTGGCGAGGGCAGAGGTAAGTATCGGTCAGCGTGAGGGCCGCAATCGTTTGCCGACAGTGGGGACACTGAATGCTGGGGCCGAAGATCGGGTAGGAAAAGGCAACGGTCATAGGTAACCCCACAAAACGCGGCTGAATAGTCGAGCAAATCCGCAGTTGTCCACATTATAGATGTTGCCTTTTGTGGATCTGGTGCCGATCGCGTGGGCAAAACGCAAGTCAGGATCCCCATGACAAAACCAGACGAGATCTTTTAAAATAGATTGAAGGGAAGCACGCCCAGAGTCTGCACCGGCTCCAGGCAGCTCCCAGGCAATCTCCGCAATGACAACGGGGAGTGGGCAGCGCCCACTTTTTTGCTTTTTGGGGGGCTGAGCGCCCCTGTTGCCGGCACCGGCCCAAGTGGGTTTGGATCTGACAGCAACATAGGTTGGCGACGAGTTGGTTATGGTTCACCCTCTTATTCCACAGTTGGAGAGCTTGGCCCGTCCTGTGGCCGCTCGACTGGGGTATCAATTGGTGCAGATGGTTTTTCACACCAATCAGTATCCACCGGTCTTGCGGGTGGACATCCGTCCGCTGGATCCGGATCAAGAAACCAGCCATGCCGATTGCGAAACCATGAGCCAGGCCTTGGAGGTGGAGCTGGATCGGGTGGATCTGATCCCCGGCCATTATGTGCTGGAGGTCTCCAGCCCCGGCATCACCAACCTGCTCACCAGCGACCGCGACTTTGTGGTTTTCAAAGGATTTGCGGTGCAGGTGACGGTGGATCCGCCCTACAAGGGCAAAACCGTCTGGTCAGGACACCTACTGGGTCGGGATGAGGAGAACGTTGCCCTCTCCCTCAAAGGGCGACGAGTCCAGTTGCCCCGCGCCTCAGTCCAGCGCGTTGTCCTCTCAGAGGCAGAAACCGAGTAGAGGAATGGGGATAGAGAGGACGTTCGGCCGCGAAGTGTGTTGCCCTGTCTTCGCGTCGGAGCTACCTGCTATGCGACGATGCATTTCCCGTCAGGATTGCGGAGCAACAGTGATAGCAGTTTCATCCCAGCTTAAGTTGCATTAGGAGGACAACAGTTTATGTCGATGGTGCCTCTGCCCGGTTTGGCAGAAATGGTGGAGATGATCTCGCGGGAGCGCAACCTGCCCCGCCATGTGGTCACCGATGCCCTGCGAGAGGCGCTGCTCAAAGGCTACGAACGCTACCGCAAAACCATCCAGCGAGATGTCGTTTTTGAAGAAGATCACTTCCGCAACTTCGATGTGGAGTTGGATGTGGAAGCAGGGGGCTTTCGCGTTTTGGCCACCAAAGCCATCGTGGAGCAGGTGCAGGATCCGGATCACGAGATCTCCCTGTACGACGTGCAGCAGGACTATCCAGAAGCCGAAGTGGGCTGGCAGGTCATGAGTGACGTTACCCCACAACAGGCGGAATTTGGCCGCATGGCGGCCATCCAAACCAAGCAGGTGCTGGCGCAAAAGTTACGGGATCAGCAGCGCCGTCTGATTCAGGAAGAGTTCCGCGATCTGGAAAAAACCGTACTGCAGGCACGGGTGCTGCGCATGGAGCGGCAGAAGGTGATCATGGCTGTTTCCAGCGGTTTCGGCCAGCCAGAGGTGGAGGCCGAGCTGCCTAAGAAGGAGCAGTTGGCCAGCGATCGCTACACCCCCAACACGGTGATGAAGGTCTACCTCAAACAGGTTTACCAGGGATCCCGGCGGGGGCCGCAGCTTTTGGTTTCCCGGGCCGATGCCGGCTTGGTGGTCAACCTGTTTGCCAACGAGGTGCCGGAGATCGAAGAGGATATTGTGCGCATCGTGGCGGTGGCGCGGGAGGCCAACCCCCCTTCCCGCAACGTGGGGCCGCGCACCAAGATCGCCGTCGATACGGTGGAGCGAGACGTGGATCCGGTGGGGGCCTGTATTGGCGCAAGGGGATCCCGCATTCAGGCGGTGGTAGCCGAGCTGCGCAACGAGAAAATCGATGTCATCCGCTGGTCGCCGGATCCCGCCACCTACATCGCCAACGCCCTCAGCCCGGCCAAGGTGGTGGAGGTGCGGCTGGTGGATCCGGAAATCCAACAGGCCCACGTGTTGGTGACCGGCGACCAGCTCAGCCTGGCCATCGGCAAAGAGGGGCAGAATGTGCGCCTGGCCGCCCGTCTCACCGGCTGGAAAATCGATATTAAAGAAGTGGAGAGCTACCGGGCGGCGCTAGAGGAGGCGCAAGCGCAGGGGCTGCCCTATCCCTTCATCACGCCGGAGGCTTTGGAACGCTTGCGGCGGCGGGCAGAGCGAGCCGCTCTGGGCCTAGAGGACGAGGAGTACGCAACCAAAGGCCGCTTGGAGGAAGAGAAGTTGGCCACAGACGACAGGCTGGGAGAAGACTGGGTTGAGGAAGACGAGGACTTCGACTACGATGCCGAGTTCGACATCGCCCAGCCCCAAGAGTGAGATCAGGGAGAGCTCTCCTCGCTAGACTTGAGCAGAAGACGTTCTGCGGCGGCCCTTGACATCCTCTCTGCCCATCATCCTTGGCGTCTCAGGCGCCTCTGGGATGCTTTATGCTGTGCGGGCTTTGCACGTCCTGCTCAGCCTGGATTACCGCGTCGAAGTGGTGGTCTCCAAGGCGGCCTATCAGGTGTGGCAGGGAGAGCAAGGGGTGCTGTTGCCGGTGGATCCCCGGCAGCAGGCGCAATTTTGGCGGCAGCAGGCCGAAAGCGAGGGCGGATCCCTGGTCTGCCACCGTTGGCAGGAGGTGGGGGCAACCATCGCCAGTGGCTCTTATCGCACCCAGGGGATGCTGGTGATCCCGTGCAGCATGGGGACGGTGGCTAAGTTGGCTGCCGGCCTGAGCTCAGATCTGCTGGAGCGGGCGGCCGACGTGCAGCTTAAAGAAGGTCGCCGTCTGGTCATTGTGCCGCGGGAAACCCCCTTTAGCCTGATCCACCTGCGCAACTTGACCACTCTGGCGGAAGCAGGGGTGCGCATTGTCCCGGCCATTCCGGCCTGGTACCACCAGCCGCGCACCCTCTTGGATTTGGTGGATTTTGTCGTGGTGAAGGCGCTGGATCAGTTCGGCATCGACAGCGACCTTATCCAGCGCTGGCAGGGGATGCGCCAGCGGCAGATCCTCAAGCTGCCCCCAGAGGACTAAGGGGATCCCCTCACCCCCAGCCCCTCTCCCAGAGGGAGAGGGGAGTTATCTTGGAGCTTGCTGCCACCTACCCACCCTCGATGAGTCTTTTGGCCAGCTCTTTAAGTTACGCCTACAGCAACAGCGACCTGCTAGTTCAAGCTTTCCTCCAGCACCTACAACTGGTGGCGGTGCCGCTGGGGATCGCGTTGCTGGTGGGCCTGCCCTTGGGTTTTGGCAGCTCCCGCTCGCAGGTGGTTTCCCTCGTGGTGATCAATGCCTTCGGCAGCTTGCGGGTGATCCCCAGCTTGGCGATTTTGTTTTTGGCCATTCCCTACTTTGGCCTTGGCTTTCAGTCGGCGGCGATTGCCCTGACGATCTTGGCCTTGCCCCCCATTTTAATCAGCACGGATGTGGCCTTCCGCAGCCTCGATCCGGCTCTACGCGAAGCTGCTTTGGGAATGGGCATGACGCCGGCGCAGGTGCTACGCCATGTGGAGATCCCCTTGGCGTTGCCGGTAATCTTGGCCGGTGTTAAAACCGCTACTATCGAGGTCATTGCCAGCGCCACGTTGGCGGCCTTTATCGGGGCGGGCGGGCTGGGCAGCTTCATCACGCTGGGGTTTGCCCTCTACGACAACGCTATCCTGTTGGTGGGAGCAATCCCGGTGGCGCTGTTGGCCATTGGTGCCGAAATTCTCCTCGGCGCTTTGCAGCGAGCTCTGGAGCCGCCCCAAGCCTAGGGATCCCATGCTGTTTTCCTCTTCTTCTCCAATGCGCCTGCCCTTCCTCACTTCTCGAGCGGTTCCTTTGCAGGTGGCGCTGCTGTTGCCGCTGCTGTTGGCAGTGGCTGGGGGGGCAGGCGGGGTGGGCTATCTCTCCTGGCGGGCTGGGCGGCAGATGGCGCTGCAGTTGGCCGAGCACCTGAAGAGTGAGGTTAACCATCGCACTGAAGAGCACCTCAGGCGCTATCTCCAAGCCCCCCTTCAGATCAATGCCCTCAATCAAGGGGCAGTCCAGTGGGAGCTACTGCCCAAGTTGGCCGCGCTTCAGCCGCAAGATCTGGAGAGGCTTGAGGCCTATTTTGCCCGCCAGTTGCAGCAGTTTCCCAAGCTGAGCTACATCGGCTTTGTCTCAGCGGAGGGGGGGTTTGTAACCGCCCGCCGCCACACCGATGGGTCGATCTGGATCTACCACACGCCAGGCCTGAAGCCGGGATCCGTCCAGGGCCGCCAGCGGGATCCGGAAAGCGGGGATCCCACCGGCTTGAAGCGGCAGTTGGGCTTTGTGGATTTGCGGCGGCTGTCTTGGTTTCCCGGGATCCTGCAACAGGAAGGGGCCCGCCGTACCTGGGTGGTGAGCAACTTTTTTGTCGAGTTTCCCAATCAGAGGCCGGAGCGGCTGATCCTGACAGCGCTGCCCTTGGCCGAGGCGGAGGGGCGGGTTTACGGCAGCTTGGTGGCTGCTCTCTCGGCTCAGCAACTGCAGGCTTTTCTGGAGGATCTGCAGGCCAGCTTGGCGTATCCAGGGGTGAGCTGGTTGCTGGATGAAGAGGGCCAGGTGGTGGCCGGCAGGGAGGAGCTGTCTCCCCAGCCGCTGCTGCTGGCTGTGCAAGAGCAGGTGGGATCCTGGGCAACGGCGGCCTCTGAAGGTTTGCTGCGCCTCAGGGTGGACGGGATCCCTTACTGGGTGCAGGTGATGGCCATTCAGGATCAATGGGGGCCGGGCTTTTATTTCGTCTACGGGATCCCGGAGGGCGCCCTTTTAGCCCCTGTCTATGCCAGTGCTCGGCAGGCGGCCCTGTTGGGGGGTGGGCTGCTGCTGGGCTTTTTGGCCGCCGGGATCCTCCTCAGCGAAGCCCTCTCTCGTCCGCTGCGCCGCCTTACCCAAATAGCGGAGCAATTTGTGCACACTGAGATCCTGGCCTGGCCCCCTGTGGATCCCGGCCCTATCCAAGAAGTGCAGACCCTGGCCAAGGCTTGGCAGCAGGCGGCCACCAACCAACAAGCTTTGCTGGATCGCCTCTGGCAACAGCAGCAGCAGTACCGCGCTGTGGTGGAGCAGCAGACGGAGCTGATCTGCCGCTCTTTGCCCGATAGCCGCATCACCTATGCTAACCCTGCCTACCTGCGCTTTTTTGGCCGTTCCGCAGAAGAAGCGATAGGTAGCCGTTGGGTGGACTCTCTGCCGCCGCAAGAACGGGAGGCGGTGCTGCAGTCCCTTGCGGCTCTGACGCCTGAGCACCCTTACCACCGCAGCGAGCGGGAGTACCCCGGCGAAGATGGCCAATCCCGCTGGGTGAGCTGGGTGGATCAGGGCATTTTCGACAGCCAGGGCCAACTGGTGGAGATCCTGTCGGTGGGGCGGGAGATCACCGAGCAAAAGCGGATCCAACAGCAGCTAGAAGCCCTCAACCGGGAGCTGGAAGCCCAGGTGGCGCTGCGTACCGCCAAGCTGCAGCAGTCTTTGCGCTTTGAGGCGGTGCTGCGCTCCCTCAGCGGCCAGATGGTGGCCGGCCTCAAGGAGGGGGAGATCCTGGAAGAGGTGGTCAAGAGCCTGGCCGAGGCCCTCAACCTAACCGGCTGTCATATTTTCTTGACTGGCGCCGATGGATCCTCTTGGATCCCGGCTTGCTCGTTTCCGGAGAAGGCGGATCCCGCCTACCTCAACGATCCCGAGCTGAGGCACCTGCTGCACTCCCATGCGTTTCTTGACCAGCCCTGGGAAGTCCACTGCTGTTGTCAAAAGGAGCGAGGGGGGCACTGGGTACAGCTTTTGGCTTGCTCCCTTTGGGACAAGCAAGAGCGGCTGGGGCTGCTGCTGTTGGAGCGGCAGCAGGAGTTTTCCGAAGCGGAGAGACAACTGGCCTATCAGGTGGCCAACCTGTCTGCTCTGGCTCTGCGGCAGGCCCGTCTGTATGAGGCGGCCCAGGCCCAGGTAAAGGAATTGGAGCGGCTCAACCTGCTCAAGGACGATTTCTTGAGCACCGTCTCCCACGAGCTGCGCACCCCCATGACCAATGTGCGCATGGCCCTACAAATGTTGCAAATAGCCCGCGATAACCCCGAGAAGCAGCAGCACTATTTCGCCATCGCCCTCAAGGAATGCAACCGACAAATTGATCTCATCAACGACCTGCTGGACATGCAGCGGCTGGCAGCCGAGAAGTATCTGCTCCAACCCGAAGAGATCTTTCTGCCGCGCTATTTGCGGGATCTGGTGGCGGCAGTTCAGCCCCTGGCCCAGGCCAAAAACCAAAGTTTGCAACTGCACCTAGAAGAGGGGATCCCACCCCTTGAGGCGGATCCCACGGCCCTGGGCCGCATCTTGCGCGAGCTGCTGCACAACGCCGTCAAATACACCGCCCCCGCGGGATCCATCCACCTGCAGGTGGCCTGGGAAGGAGAAGGGATCCTCTTTGTCTGCAGCAACAGCAGCGAGATCCCGGAATCGGAGCTGCCCCGCATCTTTGAGAAGTTCTACCGCATCCCGCAGTCGGATCGCTGGAAGCACGGCGGCACCGGCCTGGGGCTGGCCCTGGTCAAGCAACTGGTGGAGCACATGGGGGGCCAGATCTCCGTCAGCAGCTTGGAAGGATGGACGCATTTTCGCGTTTGGCTGCCCCAAGCCAGAACAGCATCTCACCTGCAGAAACAGAGAAGCGAAAGCTCCCCTCTCCCTGAGGGAGAGGGGCTGGGGGTGAGGGAGTCCCCCAGGGAGAGGGGCTGGGGGTGAGGGGCCACCTATCCCGGCAAAACCTGTTGCTGCCAGAGGGCTTCCAGTTGCACCGTGTATTCGGGGTGGACGATGGGCACAGCGCCGGCGATGGCCTCGCGAATGGGGATCCCGGCGGCAGCTTCTAGCTGGGCAAAGTTGGTCTGCAGCTCGGCAGACAGACGACGGATATCGATCAGGGGCAGATCCCCCCACACATCCGGCTTGAACTTTTCCAGTTGTCCTTCCGGGCTGGCCAAGAGCTCCGCCAAAACCATTGCCCCCCAAGGGTTGGCCGCGTTGATGGGAATGGCCGTGAACGAGGGATCGATCAAGCTGGTGCCGGGGATTCCATAGGGGGTGGTGCTGGGGGGAAACTGGCCGTTGCCCTTGCGCAAGATCACCTGGTCGATAAAGGTGGGGATCAGCCACACCTCGCCGTTGGCAAATAGTTCCGCCAGGCGGGCAAAGGTGGGTGGATAGGTTTGCCCTCGCCGCCACAACAAGGGATCCAGCTTTTTCAGGTAGTCCACCAGAGCGGGGGATTGTTGCGCCCAAAGCTCGGCATTGAACTCCGGCCCGCTGTATTGGGCATGGCCTCCTGTCACACCGTAGAAGGCGCTCAACAGAAAGCGGCTACCGTGAAAATCCGGCGGGGCCACGTAGGCGAACCGGCCTGGATTGGCCTCGGCCCAGGCCAACAATTCGGCATAGCTCCGGGGCGGATTGGGCACCCGTTCGGCATTGTAGGCCATCAGGAAATAGTTGCCGGTGTAGGGGGCAGAATAGCCTTCGGTGGGCAGGCCAAAATCCGTTGCGATATCGGCAGGGTTGTAGAACTGCAGGCTGGGCAGTTTCTGGGCAAAGGGGCCGTAGAGCAAGTTCCCCTGCTTGAGGGTGCGGAAATTGTTGCCGTTGATCCAAATCAGATCAAGGCTGCCGCCGCTGCGCAACCCGGCCTGCACCTCTCCAATCACTTTGTTGACCGCTTCCACGGTATCCGTGAGCGGGATCCGGTTCAAACGAATGTCATGGCGCTCTTGCAACTGCCGCTTGACCCAGCCATCCACAAAACCGTTGATGGCCTCGCTGCCGCTCCACATGGCCCAATTCACCTGGCTGCCCCGCGCCCGCTCCAGGATATCTGCCCAGCTCAGGGATCCCAACTCCACTGGGTTCTCGCCGGTGTTTTGCGCCAGAGGAGAGCTTTGCCCAACCAGCCAAGCCCCTAGGGATCCCAGGCCCGCCAACACCTGCCGCCGCTTCCAGAAAACGCCTTTGGGTTGCATGGCCTCACCTCTGTCTAGGTTCCAGATTCAACTTAACCCCCCTCTCCCAAAGGGAGAGGGGTCGGGGGTGAGGGCTGGGAGAGGGGCCGGGGGTGGTCGCGTGAGCGGCGCGGAGCGCTTGGGCTGGGAGAGGGGCCGGGGGTGAGGGCTCCCCCTCCACAGGCCACAAAGCCTCTGGCGGCAAATGGATCCACACCGCCTGCCCGGGCGCAAACATCTGGTGGGGGTTCACCCACGCCTCTAGGTTGCCCCAGCCGGTTCGGAGCTGCAGCCGGCGCTGAGGGCCCGCAAAGCGCTCCGCCACCACCTGGGCCGGGAAAACATTCTCGGCCAACCCCGGCGGCTGGGGAAACACCTGCACCTGCTCCGGGCGCACCGTCAGCCGCACCTGACCTTGGAGGGGCACAGCGCTTTTTAAGAGGATCCCGGTGCTGAGGCGAAGTTGGTGACCTTCCCCCTGAGCATCGAGAAAATTGACCCCGCCAAAAAAGCGGGCAACCCGCTCGGAGCGCGGCCGCTGATAAAACTCCGCCGGGGATCCCACCTGGTGCAACTGCCCCGCAAACATCAGGCCAATGCGGTGGGCCATGGCCGTGGCTTCCACTTGGTCGTGGGTAACCAGCACCGTCGTCACACCCGTTTCCGCCTGCAGCTCCCGGATCAAGGCCTGCATCTCTTGGCGCAGGTTGGCATCCAAAGCCGATAAAGGCTCATCCAACAGCAGCAGCTTGGGCCGGATCACCAAGGCCCGCGCCAGGGCCACCCGCTGCGCCTGTCCGCCCGAAAGCTGACTGGGCCGGCGCTGAGCAAACCCGGCCAATTGTACCCGCTCCAACATGCGCAAGGCCGCTGCCTCTCGCTCTGCCCGGGGAACACCCCGCATCTTCAGGCCAAAAGCCACGTTTTCCCCCACGCTCAGGTGGGGAAACAGACGGCTGTGCTGGGAGAGCAAAGTCACGCCGCGCCGCTCTGGTGGCCGAGGGTTGAGCAGGATCCCGTCCAGCCAAATTTCTCCCGGATGGGGCCAGGGATCCGGCTCCAGCAGGCCGGCGATGAGATTGAGAGTGGTGGACTTACCACAGCCCGATGGGCCCAGCAGGGCGAAGATCTCCCCTGGCTCCACTGTCAAAGACAAGTCCCTCAGGGCAGGGATCCCTTGCTTGTGGAAGCGTTTGCTGAGATGGCGAAGAACAAGGTGGCCCATGCTCAGGTTACGCGGCTAGGGTTAGCCAATCCGTTCCGCTGTCAGTCGTATCCCAGATGCTCGACCCTCAAGCTGAGAAAAGCCTAGAACAAAAAGTATCGTTGCGCCATCGGCAGGACTTCTGCCGGCTCACAGGTGAGCAATTCTCCATCGGCCCGTACTTCATAGGTCTCCGGGTCGACCTCGATGTGAGGGGTGCTGCTGTTGAGTTTCAAATCCGCCTTGCCGATCTCGCGGCAATTCTTGACCGCTACGGCCCGGCGTTGGATCCCCAGTTTTTCTGGGATCCCCAGGTCTAGGGCAGCCTGGGAGACAAAGAGCAGGCTGGTCTCGCTCAGGGCGCGGCCAAAGCTGCCGAACATAGGCCGAGGGTACACCGGCTGCGGAGTTGGAATCGAGGCGTTGGGATCCCCCATTTGGGCATAGGCAATCAAGCCCCCCTTCAGGACGATCTCCGGCTTAACCCCAAAGAAAGCCGGCTTCCACAGGCACAGATCCGCCAGCTTGCCCACCTCTACCGAGCCGATGATGTGGCTGAGGCCCTGGGCAATGGCAGGGCAGATGGTGTACTTAGCTACGTAACGCTTGGCCCGAAAGTTGTCGTTGCGGCTGCTATCCTGCGGCAGAGGCCCCCGTTGCACTTTCATTTTGTGGGCGGTTTGCCAGGTGCGAATGATCACTTCTCCCACCCGGCCCATGGCCTGGGAGTCGGAAGAGATGATGCTGAGGGCCCCCATGTCGTGCAAGATGTCTTCGGCGGCAATGGTTTGGGGGCGAATGCGGCTTTCGGCAAAAGCAATGTCCTCTGGCACCTCTTTGCTCAGGTGATGGCACACCATCAGCATGTCCAGGTGCTCTTCGATGGTGTTGCGGGTAAAGGGACGGGTGGGATTGGTGGAGCTGGGCAGCACGTTGGGCTCGGAAGCAATGCGGATGATGTCGGGGGCGTGCCCACCTCCGGCCCCTTCAGTATGAAAGGTGTGAATGGTGCGGCCATTGATGGCGGCGATGGTATCTTCCACAAAGGCCGACTCATTTAAGGTATCGGTGTGGATCAGGGTCTGGATGTCGTATTCATCCGAAACCTGCAGACAGCTATCGATCACCGCCGGCGTCGATCCCCAGTCTTCGTGGATCTTCAGCCCGCAGGCCCCCGCTTCCACCTGCTCCCGCAGAGCTTCAGGAAACGCCGCGTTCCCCTTGCCAAAAAAGCCCAAGTTGACCGGAAACCCTTCCGCCGCCTGCAACATCTTCCCCAAGTTCCAGGCCCCCGGTGTGCAGGTGGTGGCGTTGCTGCCTGTGGCCGGCCCGGTTCCGCCACCCAAAAGGGTAGTCACTCCCGAAGCGATGGCAAACTCGCACAGTTGAGGACAAATGAAATGCACATGGGCGTCGATCCCGCCTGCCGTCAGGATCAAGTTTTCGCCGGCAATCACCTCGGTGCTGGGGCCAACCACCATGCCTGGTGTCACCCCCGTCTGGATGTTGGGGTTGCCGGCCTTGCCGATGCCGACAATGTAGCCGTCGCGAATGCCCACATCGGCTTTGACGATGCCCCACCAGTCCAAGATCAGGGCGTTGGTGATCACCAGATCCAGAGCCCCGTTGGCGCGGGTGGCCGTCGGCGATTGCCCCATGCCGTCGCGGATGGTCTTGCCGCCGCCGAACTTAATCTCCTCGCCGTAGGTGGTGAAATCCTGCTCCACCTCGATGATCAGCTCGGTATCCGCCAGACGCACTCGATCCCCTACTGTGGGGCCGTAGTTGCTGACGTACTGGCGACGGGGAATTTCCAGAGTCATAGAAGGACATCTGCGCAGGAAGCTGTCAGCTTTCTACCACATATCCCCGCCCAGAGGATCCCTTGCTGCCCGTTGCCCAGTTCCCAGCGTTCATTTCACCAGAGCAGATTGGGTTGGTGAAAATTCGTTACATATATTTACATCTACAATTGGAAAAACGATTGCCAATCGACGCCGACCCCGATCAGACAAGGGATCCCTCGTTTAATTATTGTGAAGCGACGGGGGGTTTACAAACCCTGACCTATAATGCCTGGTAAGTCCCGCCCTGGGGGGTTTCCTGACGATGGGCGGGAATGCTTCGTTCCTTGTCGCAAGAGAGGAGTTCTTGATGACAACTACACCCAAGGAGCGAGAGCCAAAGGTTAAGGTGACGGTTGATATCGATCCGGTTCCCACCTCATTTGAGAAATGGGCCAAGCCGGGACACTTCGATCGCAGCCTGGCGCGTGGCCCCAAGACCACGACCTGGATCTGGAACCTCCACGCTCTTGCTCATGACTTCGATAGTCACACCAGCGACCTAGAAGACGTCTCTCGCAAGATCTTTTCTGCGCACTTCGGCCACCTGGCGGTGGTCTTTGTCTGGCTGAGCGGCATGTACTACCACGGCGCTCAGTTCTCCAACTACTCCGCTTGGCTGGCGGATCCGATCAATGTCAAGCCCAGCGCCCAAGTGGTCTGGCCCATCTTCGGCCAGGAGATCCTCAACGGCGATGTGGGCGGCGGCTTTGAAGGGATCCGCATCACGTCGGGCCTATTTCACCTCTGGCGGGCTGCCGGCATCACCAATGAGTTTCAACTCCTCTGCACCGCTATTGGTGGCTTGGTGATGGCTGGCCTCTGCCTGTTTGCCGGCTGGTTCCACTACCACAAGCGGGCTCCCAAGCTGGAGTGGTTCCAGAACGTGGAGTCGATGCTCAACCACCACCTGGCGGGCCTGCTGGGGCTGGGCTCTCTGGCCTGGGCCGGTCACCAAATTCATGTGGCCATCCCCATCAACAAGATGTTGGATGCGGGCGTGCCGGCGGCTCAGATCCCTCTGCCCCACGAGTTCATCCTCAAGCCGGCCCTGATGAAGGAGATGTTCCCCAGTGTGGATTGGGGCTTCTTCAGCGGGGTGGTGCCTTTCTTTACGTTGGACTGGGGCAAGTACGCGGAGTTCCTCACCTTCAAGGGGGGCTTGGATCCGCAAACCGGCGCCCTCTGGCTGACGGATCAGGCCCACCACCACCTGGCCATTGCCGTGCTGTTTATCGTGGCGGGCCACATGTACCGCACCAACTGGGGCATCGGCCACTCCATTAAAGAGATCCTGGAAGCCCACAAGGGCCCCTTCACCGGCGAAGGCCACAAGGGTCTCTACGAAGTGCTGACCAGCTCCTGGCATGCCCAACTGGCCATCAACCTGGCCATGGTGGGATCCCTGAGCATCATCGTGGCCCAGCACATGTACGCCATGAACCCCTACCCCTACATGGGCATCGACTACGCCACGCAGATCTCCCTCTTTACCCACCACATGTGGATAGGGGGACTGTTCATTGTTGGCGGCGCTGCCCACGGGGCCATCTACATGGTGCGGGACTATGACCCGGCGGTGAACCGCAACAACGTGCTGGATCGGGTAATCCGCCACCGCGACGCCATCATCAGCCACCTGAACTGGGTGTGTCTGTTCCTGGGCTTCCACGCCTTCGGCTTCTACGTCCACAACGACACCATGCAGGCGCTGGGCCGTCCGCAGGACATGTTCTCGGACACCGGTATCCAACTGCAGCCCATTTTTGCCCAGTGGATTCAATCCCTGCACACCAACGCCATCGCCAGCACCGCTCCCTACGTGGGCGCTTCGGTAAGCCCCATCTTCGGCGGCGACGTGGTGGCCGTGGGCGGCAAGGTGTCCATGATGCCGATGGTGCTGGGCACGGCGGACTTCATGGTGCACCACATCCACGCCATGACCATCCACATCACGGTGTTGATCCTGCTCAAGGGGGTGCTCTTTGCCCGCTCTTCCCGACTGATCCCCGATAAGGCCAAGCTGGGCTTCCGCTTCCCCTGCGACGGGCCAGGCCGCGGCGGCACCTGCCAGGTCTCCGGCTGGGATCACGTCTTCCTGGGGCTGTTCTGGATGTACAACGCCATCTCGATTGTGATCTTCCACTTCAGTTGGAAGATGCAGAGCGACATCTGGGGCACCGTCAACCCGGACGGCACGATTGAGCACATCACGGGCGGCAACTTTGCAGCCAGCGCCGTCAACATCAACGGCTGGTTGCGGGACTTCCTGTGGGCGCAATCGGTGCAGGTGATCAACTCCTACGGCTCGGCGCTGTCGGCCTATGGGCTGCTCTTCTTGGGCGCCCACTTCGTCTGGGCCTTCAGCTTGATGTTCCTGTTCAGCGGCCGTGGCTACTGGCAGGAGCTGATTGAGTCGATTGTCTGGGCGCATAACAAACTGAAAGTCGCTCCGGCCATTCAACCCCGCGCCCTGAGCATCATCCAGGGTCGGGCGGTCGGTGTGGCCCACTACCTGCTGGGTGGGATCGTCACCACGTGGGCGTTCTTCCTGGCACGGTTTGCCGCACTCGGCTAAGGCAAGGAGGAAGAGAGAATCATGACAACTGCAACTCGTTTTCCGCAATTCAGCCAAGACCTGGCCAGTGATCCCACCACTCGACGTCTGTGGTATGGCATTGCCACCGCCCATGACTTCGAGACCCACGATGGCATGACGGAGGAGCGGCTTTACCAAAAGCTGTTTGCCACCCACTTCGGCCATCTGGCGATCATCTTCCTGTGGGCCTCGGGCAACGTCTTCCACATCGCCTGGCAAGGCAACTACGAGCAATGGGTGGCCAACCCCACCGGCGTCACCCCCATCGCCCACGCTATCTGGGATCCCCAGTTCGGCAAGGCGGCGGTGGAAGCCTTCACCCAACCTGGAGGCGGTGGCCCTGTCAACGCGGCCTACTCCGGCCTCTACTACTGGTTCAACACCATCGGCCTGCGCACCAACGGCGATCTCTACACCGGTGCCATCGGCCTGCTGTTGTTGGCGGCGGTGTTCCTGTTTGCCGGCTGGCTGCACCTGCAGCCCCGCTTCCGGCCCAGCCTGAGCTGGTTCAAGAACGCTGAAGCCCGCCTCAACCACCACCTGGCCGGCTTGTTCGGCGTCAGCTCGCTGGCCTGGACGGGCCACCTGGTGCACGTGGCCATCCCCGAGTCGCGCGGTCAGCACGTGGGCTGGGACAACTTCCTCACCACGCTGCCCCACCCGGCGGGACTGAAGCCCTTCTTCACCCTTAACTGGGGGGTGTATGCCCAGAACCCAGATACGGCCAACCACGTCTGGGGCACGGCAGAAGGGGCGGGCACGGCCATCCTCACCTTCTTGGGCGGCTTTAACCCCAACACGCAGTCCCTGTGGCTGACGGACATGGCCCACCACCACCTGGCCATTGCGGTAATCTTCATCGTCGCCGGCCACATGTACCGCACCAACTGGGGTATCGGCCACAGCATCCGCGAGATCCTGGGCGCCCACAACCCGCCCAAGGGCACTCCCTTCGGGGGCCTGTTGGGCGAAGGGCACAAGGGCCTCTACGACACGGTCAACAACTCCCTGCACTTCCAGTTGGCGTTGGCGCTGGCTTCTTTGGGAGTGGTGACCTCGCTGGTGGCGCAGCACATGTACGCCCTCAACCCCTACGTGTTCATGTCCATGGATCACACCACGGAGGCGGCTCTCTACACCCATCACCAGTACATTGCTGGGTTCTTGATGGTGGGGGCTTTTGCCCATGGGGCCATCTTCCTGGTGCGGGACTACGATCCCGAAGCCAACAAGAACAACGTGCTGGCGCGGGTGCTGGATCACAAGGAGGCGATCATCTCCCACCTGAGCTGGGTATCGCTGTTCTTGGGCTTCCACACGCTGGGGCTGTACGTCCACAACGATGTCATGCAAGCCTTTGGCACGCCGGAGAAGCAGATCCTGATCGAGCCGGTGTTTGCTCAGTTCATTCAAGCTTCCCACGGCAAGATGATCTACGGCATGGACGTGCTGTTGTCCAACCCGGATAGCATCGCCTCTACGGCTTGGCCCAACTACGGCAACGTGTGGCTGCCCGGCTGGCTGCAAGCCATCAATGACCCCAATGGGTTCCTCTTCCTGCCCATTGGCCCTGGCGACTTCCTGGTGCACCACGCCATTGCTCTCGGCCTGCACACCACGACGTTGATCCTGGTCAAAGGGGCGTTGGATGCCCGCGGCTCTAAGCTGATGCCGGACAAAAAAGACTTCGGCTACAGCTTCCCCTGCGACGGGCCGGGTCGGGGCGGCACCTGCGACATCTCCGCCTGGGATGCCTTCTACCTGGCCATGTTCTGGATGCTGAACACCATTGGCTGGGTGACCTTCTACTGGCACTGGAAGCACCTGGGGATCTGGAGCGGCAACACCGCCCAGTTCAACGAGAACTCCACCTACCTGATGGGCTGGCTGCGGGATTATCTCTGGGCCAACTCGGCTCAGTTGATCAACGGCTACAACCCCTACGGAATGAATAACCTGGCGGTTTGGGCCTGGATGTTCCTGTTCGGCCACTTGGTCTGGGCGACTGGGTTCATGTTCTTGATCTCCTGGCGCGGCTACTGGCAAGAGCTGATCGAGACCCTGGTCTGGGCGCACGAGCGCACCCCCTTGGCCAAGCTGATCCGCTGGAAAGATAAGCCGGTGGCTATGTCGATTGTGCAGGGTCGGTTGGTGGGTCTGGCCCACTTCACAGTGGGGTATGTCCTGACCTACGCGGCCTTTGTTATCGCCTCGACAGCCTCCCAGTCTGGGTAACTAATAACCCAGATGTCAATAGATGGCTTGGATCCCTCGCCCATTGGCGGGGGATTTTTATTGGGTTGGCTTAGACGACTAGAAAGTTAAGTTTCACAAAGTTGCATTGACTTTTTGCTCGCGCTAATCCTAGGCTGCCTCTAGTTGAGAAAAGTTGTCAAAAATATCGCGAGTTGAAGGTTGCTATGCTTACTGCTTGCACCAGTAGAGAGGTATTTAGTGGGGGCAGTTACTGCTGGATGCAGGTATGTTTGGGATCTGTTCAACAACTAACCATCAACTATTCATGAAACGCAGAAAGCCGAGTAAGTGAGAATTTCCGGATTGCTCTTGCGATAGACAAGGAAGGTGAAAAATGGCAGGCATCTTGTCAGAGGACAATAAAAGCCAGAAAAGTACTCTAGCCAGCCTCTTGATCAGAGTCATTGAAAAAATCTTAATCACATCAGGGTCTGTAGCAGTCGCAGGCTTTTTCGTTTGGGTATTAGGATTTCCTCAGCCTCCTACTTTTCTGCTACGTTTTCTTTTTGCGTTTCTTTTACTTGACCTGATATCTTGGGGATTGGATAAGCTCTCACAATACTGGAACTATCGACACTCAAAATCAATTGTATATGCTTCAACTCCCCTCATTTCCATAGTGGCCTTCTGGGCAGTATTTTGCCGTTGTCCAATCAATGTTATTTTGAGTGACGGCCATTGGCGGATATTAGCACTCCTTCTACTGTATCCTGCCTATAAAGTGTTCCGTATTGTCTGGGAGATCTTGAGATCTGAAAGCAGCAAAACAGTGTAAAGGTGAAAGCCGTTGATCTAATCCATTGCACTAAACTTAAACGGGATCCCTTTTTTTGCGTCCAGTGGGGCAGCGCAGTTGAGTCCTTATCTGCAATGTCGGTAATTTTTTGCCGGGACAGAGGTGCTTCCCATCAACCCATCTAGACCCTCATAACAGGCCGCGGTAGCGAATAAAAATTAAGATTGCCGCCCAGGATCCCAGCGCCACCTTGATTGCCACCAAAATGTTGAGAATCGGGATCCAGCCACCGCTGAAAAGGGATCCCAGCTCGCCCTTGGGCAGCTCCCAACCGGCCAGGGCGATGACAGCCACGCCGATAAACGTCACCACCGACAGCTTCTCCCACATCGCGGCTTGCCACCGCTTGTAGATGGCCTCCATCCAGGTCGAAGAGGCGGTGATCGCCACCAAGCCAATTGCCGTTCCTCCCGCCACGCCGGCGGCAAACCCCCCACCCGGCGTCAGGTGACCCCGAATGGCCAGCTCCACCCCAATCAGGGCAGAAATGGTGGCCCCCACCCGCGCCAGCACGATCGAGGGAATGTCGGTAAATTGAGCTACATTGGCCGTCGGTCGCTCATCCGCCAGCAGGTATTGCGCGCCCAGAATTGCCGCGGAAAATACAACTACTTCGAAAACCGTGTCGTAAAGGCGGTTGCGCAAGATCAAACCTGTCACCGTATTGGGCACGCCGCTTTCTCCGGCTAGAGTCGATACAGGTTCAACAGCAGGCAAAACAGCTCCTGCATCGGCGACCACGAGCTGCAATGCTGCCAGCAGCACCGCCACCCCATACAACCACCTCATGGCAAGAAGACCTCAGAAAGCAGGGCTTGTTGCGCCAAGATGGCCTGCAGGCGGGGCACGCGCGTTACCAAGCGATACTCTGCCACCTCCTCATCGGGCTCAAGGGCAATGGTGTGCACCTCTCGGCTGTGAAGGGCAGCCAACAAGGCCTCTGAACTCCCATAGACGGCCAACTCCAAACGCATGTGGTACCGCTGTAGTGCTTGGCGCATCTGCTGTAACAACTGCTGTGCTGCTGAGGTACCGGCCTCCAACACAGGACTGCCTTCGAGAACGCCCAAGCGCATACTCAACGAGGAACGCACCGCGATGGCATAGAGCGTAATGGAAAGCATGGTGCCCACCAGCGCCTCGGTGAGCGCCACATCCGCCGCCCCAAACAAGGCATAGATCAGAGCAGCGATGGATCCCAGAATGCCGCGCATCACCAAGGCATGATAGGGATTGGTCTGGGTCACCACCAAGCCTGCCGTCAAGGGCAGCAGCAGGGCGATCACCAGCAACAAGGTCTCTTCCATCCTGTCCTCCTATAGGGACTTGCGCTGCGAGCAAAACGCCAGCACATAGCCCAAGATGGTGTTCCAAATGGCCAAGGAAATCAGCGCCAACACCAGCAGAGGCCACTCCCTTGGGATCCGCAGCAACAGCCCCAGTATGATGCTCATGGATCCCAGGGTGTCGGACACCGAAAGGCCGTGCAGCTTAAACAAAATCGAGCGATCCCCAAGGAGCGGCGCCGTTCCCCACAGCCAAAACAGCACCCCGATCCCAAACAGAAGATAGCTGAGAGCTTCCATTAAGATTTCCATATTCCCCAGACTAAGAATATCTTTAGAGCATTTCCAAGCGCTTGAGCACGTGGGCCAGCAGCATCAGGGCCGCGTTACCCACCGACAAAATCAAGACCCCCACGATCCCGATCATCCAGTCATCCCGCACCACGGATACCACCAAAACCAGGATGGCCGTCTTGGTGGATAAGCTGGCAAAAGCCAGCATCGTCTGCCAAATATCCTCCTTCAGCCAGGCGGCATACAGCGGCAGGCATAGGGTCAAAGTCAGCAGAAACAGCAGTAGGTTCACGCCTCCTCCCGTGGTTTGAGCAGATGCACCTCGTAGGTGCCTTGGGCATCGCAATTGAGCACAATGGTTTTGGGCGTAAAAGTAATCAAAAAGATATCGAGAAACACCAGCCCCGCCGAACGATTGGGGAGAGTTTGTTTGTATACAACCTCCTCTACGGTGTGGGGCCTGAGGATCATCTCAAAGGCCTCCCAGTAAGCTTTCGGAACGGCGAAAACAATCTCCTTGAGCACCCGTCCCCAATCCCGCCACCGCACCGGCGCAGAGGCCTGACGAGGCAGCAGCAGCGTCGCCGCCACCCCGATGGCCACATTGTCCCAGCTCAGATTGCCCGTCAGCAGGAACCAAATCAAAAGCCGCAGGCCAATTTCCAGTAAGCCCAACTCAGGGTAGCGTCCCATAATTCCACCCAGCTAACAAAACCCAAACCAACACCAACACCACACTCAAGCCGCCCACCACAGCCTCCAGCCCCTCATTCACCGACCTTCTCTGCCAAGGGATCCGCTCCCAAAACCAGCCCAGGGGGATCCCGGCACCCAAGCTGAGCAGTGCCTTAAGGAGATTATCGACGTCGTAGGCCGCCGGCAGCCAGCCCCAGAGCAAGCCGCCGCCCCAAAGGGCCAAGGCCGCCTGGTCTTGCCAACTGGAGGGGATGTTCCCGCTGATTTGAGAAGGAGATGACCGCAGCACTCGCACAGCCACACAGGTGGTGCCGATGGTAACCCCAACCAGCAGCCACTCGTGCCAGGGATCCAGAGCCGACAAGGTGAGGGCCTTGGCTGCATACCCCAAACTGCCGGGCACCCCTGCCAGAGAGGCCGCCCCCAAGATCAACATCGGCCAGCGCCAGCGACTCGTTATCGCCGTCCCCACAAACAACAGAGGCTTTGCCAACCCATGGGCCAGGCCGTACAAACCTGCCCACTGAGGGGCGGCAATTACAAATCCCATCTGCGAGACCGAGCTCCAGGCCAAAAGGCGCTGGGGCGTGCTGGCCATCAAAGCCAGGAGGATCCCAAAAACGGCTGAGCCGGCGCTCAAGTAGGACAACCCCTGGGCCAAGGCCGGCGAAGCCTCGCTGCAGTGCACCAAGGCCATGGCACCTGCTTTGGTCGTAAAGCCGCTGAGCACCGCCGCGATAACGGGATCCGCGGTGATGTAGGTGAGGGGCAGCCACAGGCCGGCGACGAAGACCGCCCCCTTGGCCAAAAGACCCACGGCAATCAGCGCCAAAGCCGTGGGGGTAGCCATGGCCAGGCTGCTCATCGCCAGGGATCCGGTGCGCACGTAGACCAGGATTGCGCCCATCAAGTAGAAGAGCATGGCCACATTGCTCATGAACAGGTAGCGCAGCCCCACCCAAAGCTGGCGGTCGCGATGATCCCCTGCCGTCGGCTGGGACTCAGCCCGGCGCCCGTAGGTGAGCAGCAAAAACACACCAATGCTGAGCACCTCTAGGGCAACATAGACACTGATCAGGTCGGCGCTGATGACGACGGCGTTGGCGCTGCCGTGGACGATCAGCAACTGCATGGCCAGAAAGCGGCTGCCCACAAAGCGCCGATCCAGATACAGCGCCACCCCCAGCGTTATCAGTCCATGGGCCAAGAGCATGGCTGCTGCGTTGGCGTCGATCCGCAGCGTCACCCCGAAGTGATCCAGCAACTGAAGCTCTAACGGCGCCGCAGTTGTTCCCGGCAACCCCCCCTGGTACACTGCATAGGTCACCGTCAGCGCGGCCATCCCCACCAAGCTGGGACGGGTCAAGGCGGGCATCAAGTAGGTGGCAAAGGCAAACAAAAAGGGTAGCGCCACCCAGACCAGCGTCAGCTCAGTCATCGGTAAAAGTGCTCCGCCCCGCTGACGCGACCGCCTGTTCGATGCTCTCCACTTCGAGGGTGGGATGGTTGCGGGACAACTTCATCACCCCCACCAACATCAGGGCTTGTACCGACAGACCGATGACGATGGCCGTGAGGATGATCCCCTGAGGTACGGGGTCGGCATAGTCCAGCTCGCGCCAGGGCTTGTAGATAGGGGTGAACACACCGCTGCGGGCGGCCCAGATCACGAAGAAGGCGATGACCCCGGTGCTCATGACATCCATGGCCAGGATCTTCATAATGAGATTGCGCTTGACCACGACTCCCCAAAAGCCAAGGAAGATCGTGAGGGTGATGGCGGCATTTAACATGGGCACCTCGCTTGCTGCGCTCGAGCCATCCGGTTGCTAAGTCGTTCATTTCGTCCCGCTTACGCGATCAGTATCCAGCTTCCGCGGTCGCAGCAGCTAGAGGGCCGGTGCCAGACAGTCTGTGGCAGGTTGCAACCCTGCCGGGATCTCAATCTCCCCAACAAGGCCGGATCCCGAAGTCGAAAGAGTTGCAGATCCAGGTAGGCAGCTTGAGCCAACTGCCGGTCAGCTCTGGGGCTTGGTGGGATCCTGGTCATACACCTCTCATAGCAAAGTCAGAATCAATGGGGGCTGCTCGCAGTTTAGGCTGTTTTTACTTATGCTAGTGGGACGAAGTTCTGGGTTCTGCAGCAGCAGCTCCCTTGTGAGCGACAGGTCGTCGAGACCCTCCCCGCCGGAAAAGCCTCCACCCTGGCTCAGTCCTGCCCCTGGATGCGGATACGGTTGGAGCTGCTGCCGGAAGCATCGTTAATTTGCGTTAGAACTATACTACAGTCGGCTATCATGGAGCCGAGACTTTCCTCTGGGGGTGAGTCCCCTTCAGCGATCTTCAACTATGCCCACTCCTGTCGACCCTGCCCTGCCTGACGTTCCGGAAAGCGAGGTTCGCAAGCCTGAAGACTCCTCCGTCCCGTCGACGCGAACAATTCTGGCGGCCCGTGAGCCTTTTTTGGGGGTGGTGCGGGATCTGGTGCGGGCCTACCAAGCCTTTGAAAATTATGCCGGGGTTCACATTCGGCAAATGGGGCTGACCGCCCCCCAATTTGATGTGTTGGTGACCCTCGGCAACACTCCCGGCATGACCATGAATGTCTTGGCCCAAAAAACCCTGGTTACCAAAGGGACACTGACCGGCATTGTGGATCGTCTGGAACAGAAGGGGCTGGTGCGCCGGCAAGTGCCGCCAGAGAACCGCCGCTGCTTCAGGGTCGTGCTGACAGAGGCGGGGGAGAAACTGTTTGAGGAAATTTTTCCGGCCCACATCGCCTACTTGAAAGAGCGCTTCCAAAAGTTGGATCCCTCCGAGCTGGCGGAGATCCAGGCCTGTCTCAAAAAGCTGCACGCTATTTTCTAGGATGCACCCTTAGATTTTCTCTTAATTGAGCCGGTTGACCAGAGACTCCCCGAGCCGGGTCTCTAGCCTTGTTCAAATGGCTGTCCCAGGGCTGCCGGCGGAGTGGCTCGCGCCGCCTGCTGAATCCAGCGCCGCAGCCGAGGTGGGATCCCGCGCAGACCGTACTCCCACCATTCCCCGGAGGTGAACACCAACACCAAAATCATCAACACAAAGGGAGCCACCGTAAAAACTTGGGCGGGCACGGCGCGGATGGTGGTCTGGGCAACCCCGGCAAAGGACTGCAAAATGCCGAACAGGTAGGCCCCCAAGGCCACCCGTAAGGGGTTCCAGCCGCCGAAGATGACGATGGCCAAAGCAATCCAGCCGTAACCTGCTGTGTGTCGGTGGCTCCAGCCGGCCTTGAAATCCAGCGAAAAAGCGGCTCCTGCCAAGCCCAGCAGGGATCCTCCCACGAGGGTGTAGACATAGCGCCAGAAAATGACATCGGTGCCACGGGCAAAGGCTGCTGCCGGCTGTTCTCCCATGGCCCGCAGCATCAGGCCAGGCCGGGTGCGATAAAAAAAGAACCAAGTTCCCCCAATCAGCGCATAGCTGGCATACAGCAGCAGATCCCTTCGGAACAGAAGTGGCCCCAGCAGCGGCAGCCCAAAAGCCCAACACCAGGCTTCCCGTCAGCTTGGCCACGGCGAACCCAACCATGGCAGCCAGCATGATCGTCCCCTCTGCGGAGAGATTGATCACCCCTGCTCGCTCGGTGATGGTTTCTCCTACACTGGCGAAGACCAACGGTGTGGCGGTGGCAATGGCAGTAGAGAGAATGGCGACCAGTTGAGCAGCGTTCATTGCCTCACCCCAACACCCAAAGCATCCAGACCACCCCTAAGGTGACAGCGCCAAACAGGGCATAGCTGATCTGGCGCAGCGGCTTCAGTTGCATGGCATGCAAAGCTTTGAGCCAGTCCAGCCCCAAAGATTCCACAAAGCGATCCAACACCACTTGCATGGGGTAGGCGTAAACCGATCCCTGCTCCTTGAAGTTCACCAACACGATCAGCAGCGTGGCGTAGCCCCAGAGACCGCCCCAGAGCACAGCGCTCAACCCGATTAAAATTGGCTCGAGCATCGACCGAAAAACATGGATTGAGCCCGCTTGGGATGCCTGCCCATTGCCGACCGCCTGCTCTTCCACCTCGATGGCTCGGCTTTCACGCACCCATCGAGTCCTAAGGTGGTGCAGAAAATCTCCCCGGCTGTTCGCGATGCGGGCGCGTTGCCGCACCACCTTAGCTTTTTCTTGGTCTTTCAGAGCCTTTTTGTTTGCAGCTCAAGGACTTGTAAACTACCCAACTCCGACCGCTAGGCGGTAGGGAGCGGGGCTCCTGCGGCTTTTAGCTAAAGGTGGCGGGTATCTGGAGCTCCTCCCCCCGCTGCTCAGGAGAAACAAGCTGGTCAACCCAACATCTACCAGCGGCAGCGCCTCAACCGTGGGGTCAGCCACCCGTAGGGAGATAAACCGCTAGAACACTTGGCCACGGTAAACCCGCTGCAGAGCCGGGGTGACCGAATAGCGATCGATATCGGCCAGGCTCAACTTCAAGCGCAATGTATTGAGCAGTCTCCAGTAGGGAGGCACAAAAGCTTTTTCAGTGAGAAGTTGGCCGGCAGGAGAGGGATCCCCGCAGCGGGCAACCGTCTCCACAGGGCAGCCGCGGTAGCGGACCGGACGAGCTTCAAGACGAGCCGAGCGCAGATCCCGTCCAGGCTCCACCGTCAAGCCGCGAAACTGGATTGCCCCTGGACGAGAAGCTTGCCGGTAGCACAGGTAACGGGCCCAAAGCTGGGCCAGCCCCTCCGGCAAAGCTTCGGGCCGAACATGGTAGCGCTCCGGCAACAGGCGGTCGTTGAAAAAGCCGATGAGACCAGACCAAGCTTGCCAGAGGAAAGCTCCCACAAGGCGGGCAACAGGAAAGGAGGAAATCTTCATGGTCGAAGCCGAAAAAAGACTTAAAGAACCCAAAAGACCGGTGATGGAGAAAGGAATTGCCAGCGATTATACCAGCCCGGATGAAGGAGGATGCTCACCGTGAACACTTGCCCACTCAATAATTATTTGTTCTGCTCACTCGAAAGCTGAGGCCGGCTTGCGGTCGAGCGTGTTGAGTCGCCAAAATCCATCGACTACAATAGGCCCAAAGCTCGGGTGTCGCTTTCTTCTTCCCATCTAGGGATTCCGAGAGCGCACCGACCGGCAAACTTGCTTCAATGGCCACTGCACTAAGGGGATCGACGGATTATGACCTGGCGCGGCAACATCACTCCCATCGATCGGCTCTGGGGATCCCTTCCCTACCTTTTGCCGTTGGTATCGGCTCTGCCCTTCGGCTTTGTGCCCTCTGGTTTGTTTCAATCTCTGCCAGGTTTGATCCCCATTTTTAGTCCGCTGCTGCGTTTGCTGCCTCTGGCCACGGGCTGGCTGGGCATGGGGCTGTTTTTTGCCCTACTCTTTTTCGTAATCCGCAACGGCCGCGTCGCCCATTTTGTTCGCTTCAACACGATGCAGGCGCTGCTGCTCAACATTGCCCTGTTTTTGGTGCAAGTGTTGATGCAGGTGTTCGCTATGCTCTTTGGCAGCCTTGGTTTGGCAGCGCTTGTTAGCATTTTGGCCACCACTGCCCTGCTTGGGGTAATCGCTGTCACCCTTTATGCTTGGGTGCAGAACGTGCGCGGTCACTATGCCGAGGTGCCGGTGCTCTCCGATGCCGCCTATGCTTGGATTCGCTACTAACAGTTCTCAAGTTGAGGGCTTGGTTGCTGATTTGACGACTTCACTGGAGCCTGAGCCGGCTGTTGCAGCTTTCAAGGATTGCAGGAGGCTGGGGTGCCGTCGGATTTGACCTCTGATGTTGGCCCAACCCTCACCCACCTGGACGCTTCCGGTCGGGTACAGAGGGTGGAAGTGGGACACAAGCCCCTGGCTGCCCGTTTGGCCACTGCCCAAGGGCAGGTACGCATGTCAGAAAGGACTTTAGAGGCCATTTTGGCCGGTCAAGGGCCCAAAGGGAATGTGGTGGAAGCGGCTCGGCTGGCCGGGATCATGGCCGCCAAGTGCACTGCCGATCTGATCCCGCTGTGTCATCCTCTCCCCTTGACCAGCATCACCGTGGATCTGGATCCGGATCCCCACCTGCCCGGCTTTCTGATCACCGCTACGGCAAAAACCACAGCTCAGACCGGAGTGGAGATGGAGGCTTTGACGGCGGTTGCAGTGGCTGCCCTCACCCTGTACGACATGGCCAAGGCCTTGGAAAAGGCGATGGTGATCGAGAATATCCGCCTGTTGTGCAAGTATGGGGGAAGTTCCGGGCCTTCTGGGTTCGATCAGAATAGCCCGTCCCAGTGAGATGTTGAAGAGGTTGCACCAACCGGGAGGGCTTATCGGGATCGCGCTGCTGGCCGGGGTGCTGGCACTGCTCTGGCCAATGCTGCAGCGGGGCTACCCCATCACCCATTCCACCCACTTCAATCTCAATTGGGCCTTCCAGTATCAGCGCCAGTTTTTCGGCGGGCAGTTTTACCCCCGCTGGCTGGAGTATTCCAACTTTGGCTATGGCAACCCCACCTTTGCCTTCTATCCGCCCCTGTGTATGGTGGCCACTTTGCCCTTTCGAGCCCTGGGGCTGGACATGCTCGGCTCTTTGGTGGCCAGCATGGGCCTAGCGATGGCGGTCTTGGGGCTGGGGCTGTACCTTCTGCTGCGGCAGGTGCTTCCTTGGGCTTTGGCGCTGGTCTTGGCCCTGCTGAGCATGGCCGGCCCCTATTGGCTGGTGGATATCTACCAACGGGGAGCCATAGGGGAAGTGTGGGCCATTGCCGTCTCCCCCTGGATTTTCTGGGCCTCGCTGCAGACGATCTGCCGGTTGCAGGCCCTTTGGCCGGTTGCGGCTTTGGCCCTGAGCTATGGCCTGCTGGCGCTGTCCCACCTGCCCACCTTGCTGGTGTTTACCCTGATTTGGCTGCCTCTGCCTTGGGTGTTGGGGGGAAGGGATCCCTTCTGGCCCAGGGTGGGGCGCTGCTACCTGGGGTTTGGGCTGGGGCTGGGGTGGACGGCGTTTTATCTGCTGCCAGCCTTTTGGGATCAGCGGCATGTCCAGGTGGATTTTGTCAACTTTACCGAGGAGTATACGCCCCACCATCGCCTGATGGTGAGCGGGCTCATGCAGCTGCAGCCGCGCTGGACAGAGCACTGGTTTGAGAGCAACCTGGTGGGGTACTGGGTTTGGATGGCGGCGGTTCTGGGAGGGGTTGGGATCCTGGTTTTTTGGCTGGCCCGCCGGTCGGGGAGGAGTTTCTCCTGCCAGGAAAGTGGTGCTGCCGAATCTCTTGCCAGAGCCACCCTGCTCTACAGCCTGGGAGCCAGCCTGGTGGCGCTGCTGATGATGACGGATCTGCTGGCTTGGCTCTACGAGTGGGTTTTGCCCCTGCGGCGGATTCAGTTCTCCTGGCGCTGGATGGCGGTAACGGCGGTAACCGTGCCTTGGCTAGTGGGATCTCTAGCTGGGTGGGGATGGGGGCACAAGCGCTGGCGGCTCCCTTTGCTGGTGGGGCTCGGCCTGGCCATGGCAGTCCAAACCTGGCAGGGCTTGCAACTGGTGTCCAAAGCCGGCTTTGATCCGCCGCTTGTCCAAACTTTTCAAGAACTCGCTGCAGCCAAGCAGTTCCCCAACGAGCCCCAAGAGCGGCCGGGCATTGCTTTCTTGCACATGCACTGGCGCTTTCCCGATGGGCTGGCGCTGGTGGATGCGCTGGAATACCGGCCCCGCCAGGCGACGCTGCCCATGCCGCCCCCACAGGTGGATCCGCTGCTGCAGTGGCAAGGCGAGGTAGAGGATCCGGCGGCGCGGCTCCAGGTGGAAGAGTGGCGCTACGGCTACCGTCGCTTTCGGGCGCTTAACCCCACCGGTCAGGAGCAAGCTGTAGTCTTGCGCACGTTTTACTACCCCGCCTGGCGGGTACAAATTGATGGACGGTTCAGAGCTGCTGAATACAACGGGCCAGGGCTGTTGCAAGTGCGGATCCCGCCGGGGGAGCACCGCGTGGAGGTGCGCTACTTGGGCACGGCGGCGGACTGGCTGGGCTGGATCCTGACCGGCGTGGCAGGAGTGCTGCTGGTGGAGCTGCGGCGGCTGCTCCGTCTGTTGGGGTTGAGGACAACAGAGGAGGCAACACCATGTTGAGTCGCGTGGCCGATTCCATCTACTGGCTCAACCGCTACGTGGAGCGGGCCGAGAACATTGCCCGTTTTATCGATGTCAACCTAAACCTCATCCTCGACTCACCTAGTGGCACAGCTCAGCAATGGGATCCCATCATCTCCACCACTGGGGATCAGGAGCTGTTTTACCAGCGCTACGGCCAGGCGACCCAGGAAACGGTGATCCAGTTTCTGGCTTTTGATAGGGATTATCCCAACTCGATTTTTTCCTGCTTGCGGCTGGCACGGGAAAATGCCCGCTCTGTGCGGGAGATCATTTCTTCGGAAATGTGGGAGCGGGTGAATCGCTTCTACTTAATGGTGAAGGAAGCTGCTCAACAGTGGCCGCATCTGAGCCAGCTCCACGATTTCTTCACGGAAGTCAAGCTGGCCAGCCATCTCTTTGCTGGGGTGATGGATGCCACCATGACCCACGGGGAGGGGTGGCACTTTGGACAAATCGGCCGCCTTTTGGAACGGGCCGACAAAACGGCTCGCATTCTGGATGTTAAGTATTTTATTTTGCTGCCTTCTGTACAGGATGTGGGCACGCCCCTGGATGAATTGCAGTGGATTGCTCTCCTAAAGTCGGCCAGCGCTTATGAAATGTATCGAAAATACAGCCGCCAACACCGCATTAACCCTAGAGAGGTGGCCTCTTTCCTGATTTTGGATCGGCAATTTCCCCGCTCCATTCAGTTTTGTCTCATTCACGCCGATCGCTCCCTACACCAGATTACTGGAACCCCTGCTGATACTTGGCGGGATCCCAGTGAGCGGGCTTTGGGACGGCTGCGCTCTGAGCTGGATTATCTCACCATTGACGATATTATGGAGCAGGGCTTACACGAATTTCTCGACAAGTTGCAATTGCAAATGAATTACGTTGGCGATTGCATCTACGAAAGTTTCTTTGCCATTCGCCCTTTGCAGACGGCTGACCCCCCTCTGCTCCTGCAGCGCCAAGCTTAGCCGAAACCCCTCACCCCCAGCCCCTCTCCCAGAGGGATGACCCTCACCCCCAGCCCCTCTCCCAAAGAGATAGCCCTCACCCCCGGCCCCTCTCCCAAAGGGAGAGGGGGGTTAATCTCTTTCACGGCTGTTGTATGCTTGCATCTGGTCAGCTGCCGGGGCAAAGGCGGTGCAGAGCACTGGGGAAGCCGGGAATTGCCGCACCGTTACTGGCGGTAGGATTGATGGAAGTTGTTGCTGGTTGGAGAGTGGGGTTGGAGCAGCAGCCGCGAGGGATCGACCAGGCAGCCTTTGTGGCCGCCAATGCCACGCTGATTGGTGATGTGCAGCTCTCGGAAGGGGTGAGCATCTGGTACGGGGCCATTTTGCGAGGGGATCTGTCGCCGATTGTGATTGGCCGCCGCAGCAACATTCAAGACGGGGCGATCCTGCACGGGGATCCGGAGCAGCCGACCTGCATCGGCGAGGAGGTCACCGTCGGCCATCGGGCCGTCATCCACAGCGCCCACATCGAGGCGGGATCCCTGGTGGGGATTGGGGCCGTCATCCTCAACAGAGTCACCATCGGGGCGGGCAGCATGGTCGGGGCTGGAGCGGTGGTCACCCGCTCGCTGCCGCCCCGCTCTTTGGCAGTCGGGATCCCGGCCAAGGTCATCCGCACCCTGACAGACCAAGAGGTGGAGCAGTTGCGCCGCCACGCCGAGCACTATGTGGATTTGGCGCTGCAACACGCCCGTCGTTTCGCCAGATGGCCGGGCCCTGCTGCTCCGGCCTAAGCCTACCCTTCAGCAGCGGGGATCCCCGCAGAGCACCCAGGTATCTTTGCTGCCGCCCCCTTGGGAGGAGTTGACCACTAGGGATCCCTTTTTGAGGGCCACGCGGGTTAGGCCGCCGGGATGAACGTAGATCTCTTTGCCGTAGAGAATGTAGGGCCGCAGATCCACATGGCAGGGCTCCAGCCTCAGCCCCTCTCCCCAATCCACGAGGGTGGGCACGCGGGAAAGACACACAACGGGCTGGGCGATGTAGTTGCGGGGCTGGGCGCGGATTTTCTCGGCAAAAGCGGCCCGCTCCTCCGGTGTGGCCCGCGGTCCCATCAGCATGCCGTAGCCGCCCGACTCATTGGCCGCCTTCACCACCAACTTGTCCAGGTTCTCCAGCACATAAGCTTGATCCTTGGGATCCCAACACAAGTAGGTGGGCACATTGGGCAAAATCGCTTCTTCTCCCAGGTAGTAGCGGATCATCTGGGGCACATAGGCGTAGATGACCTTATCGTCTGCCACTCCTGTCCCCAAGGCATTGGCAATTGCCAGCCGACCCGAGCGATAGACCTCAAACAGGCCGGGTACCCCCAAGAGGGAATCGGGGCGAAAGACCAGCGGATCGATGAAGTCATCGTCGATGCGGCGGTAGATTACATCCACCCGTTGCAGGCCCTTGGTGGTGCGCATCTGCAAATAGCCATCGGCCACCACCAAATCCCGTCCTTCCACCAGCTCCACCCCCATCTGCTGGGCCAGAAAAGAATGCTCGAAGTAGGCGGAGTTGTAGATGCCGGGGGTGAGCACCACCACTGTCGGGTTGGCCAGGTGCGGCGGCGTCAGATTGAGGAGGGTATCCAACAAGTGGCTGGGGTAGTCGTCCACCGGGCGGATCCCCATCGTGTTAAACAGCGAGGGAAAGGTGCTTTTCATCACCCGCCGGTTTTCCAGCACATAGGAAATGCCCGAGGGGCAGCGCAGGTTGTCTTCCAGCACGTACCAAGTCCCGTCCCGATCCCGCACCAGGTCGGTGCCGGTGACGTGGCACCAAATTCTCCCCGGCGGGTTGAGCCCAATACAAGGCCGCAGGAATCCTTTGGCCGTCTCGACCAGCTCAGCAGGGATCACCCCATCCTTGAGGATCTTCTGGTCGTGATAGACGTCGTCGATAAACAGGTTCAGGGCATGGATGCGCTGCTTCAGGCCCTGCTCCAGCCGCTGCCACTCAGAGGCTGAGACGATGCGGGGAATGATGTCGAAGGGGAAAATCCGCTCCGTGCCCTGGCTGTCGCCATAGACGTTGAAGGTTACCCCCATCTGAAAGAGGGCTGCCTGGGCCGCCGCTTGCCGCTGCTGCAGCTCTCCTTCTCCCAGCGAATGCAGGCGCTCAATCAGCGGGATCGCCTCAGGGCGAGGCCGACCGCGCCCCACAAACAGCTCATCGTAAAAACCTTCACCTGGGTCATAAGTATCAAAACGCACGTCGGGATCCCTCGAACCCTACCCTGTTTTACTGTGGGCGGCTCTGGATTTGCCTAGTGTGCTTCCGGCTACTTTTACGGTTATCGTGGTGGAAGTTAGGACAGGGGGTATACCGGTTGCCCCCAGTCAGCCAGAGTTGTCAAGGTTTATGGTGGCGAGCGGTACTTTCTCAGCTTTGTTGTCAATGTAGTGTAGAGGAATGAACCGGACACCCTCTTTTGTAAATCGGCCCCTCATCGGCGTTACTACCCCCAGCCGCAACGGCCAGGGAGATTTTGTGGCGCCGGGCCGCTATGTGGATGCCCTTCGCGCTGCTGGCGGGATCCCCGTTCTTTTTCCCCCAGGCGAAAGTGAGCCACAAGCGCTGCTGGCTGCGGTAGATGGGCTGGTGTTGACAGGAGGCGGCGACCTTTGCCCCAGCACCTACGGAGAGGATCCCCAACATCCCCAGGTGCGTCACGTCAGCGCCGAGCGGGATCGCTTTGAGATGGCCTTGGCGGCAGCCGCGCTGGCGCAAGGGATCCCGGTCTTGGGCATTTGTCGAGGGATGCAGTTGCTGAACGTGGTCAGCGGCGGCAAGCTGATCCCCCATGTGCCCGACGTGTACGACGAGCTGGATCATTTCAACCCCGCCGATCGCAAGCCCGTTCGCCACAGCGTCAGCCTCATCCGCTCCACCCGCCTGCAGCAAATTGTCGGCGTCGACGCAATCTCCGTAGTCTCTTGGCACCACCAGGCTGTTTGGGGGGTGCCGGCGGGCTGGCGTTTGGCTGCCTGTTCTCCCGACGAGCTCATCGAGGCCATCGAGCACGAAACCCATCCCTGGGCTATTGCCGTGCAGTGGCACCCCGAGTTCACCTTTGAAGAGGCTGAGCATTTTCGCCTGTTTCAGGCCTTTGTGCAGGCAGCGCTGCAGTTTTCGCCGCGCCTGGCCAGCCCTGAAGCAATGCCTCAGGTTGCCTAGGGATCCTGTGCTGCTGCTGGAGAAGAGGCGGGGGCTTATCCCTCGCGATAGCCGGGGAGAGCCCTTGCTATGCTTTGCCCAGTGCCCCCAAAAGAGGGCCTATGAGCAGGAGACAGGCACTGGCTAGAGCAGTTCTGGGTGTCTTAGCTTTTTTCGGTTTAGGTTTTGGCTGTAGTCCCAGCCCTTGGCTGCGTCAGTTTGGCACCCCTTCCTCTGACGAGGCTCGCGCCATCGCAATTGATGGAAAGGGAAATATTTGGGTGGCGGGGGTAACGGAGGGAAGCTTTTTGGGCCAAAGCTCGGCAGGGGGTGGCGATGGTTTCTTGCGCAAGTACAATGCCTGGGGCCGAGAGCTCTGGACACGGCAGTTGGGCACCCCTGCTTTAGACGAAGTTGTGGCGGTGGCAGTGGACAGGAGAGGGAACACCTGGGTGGCAGGAGTGACCTACGGCGCTTTCCCTGGCTACAGCAATGCCGGCGCAAAAGACATCTTCCTGCGTAAGCACGATCCCCAGGGTCGGGAGCTCTGGACGCAGCAGTTGGGCGGTGCTGAGCCTGACCAGGTCACTGCCATTGCCGTGGATGGCAAGGGCAATGTCTGGGTAACCGGGAATAGCGGAGGCAAGAGCTTTGTGCGCCAATACAACGCTGACGGCAAACCGCTCTGGGTCCGCGAGCTAGGGGCCCAGGTCACTGCCCTGGCCGCCGATGGGGCAGGAAATCTCTGGATAGCCGGATTCGTCCGCGACCGCACAAGGGCTGGCGGCTTTGTCGGCCAGTATGATCCCAGCGGCAACCAGGTTTGGCTGCGCCAGTTTTCCAACAAAGGGGGCGACGGCACTCTTGCCATCGCTGTGGGAGAGGAGGGAAATGTTTGGGTGGCGGGCTATACCCAAGAGGCTCCTGCTGGCCAGGCCTTGCTCCAGGGGTACAGTGTCTTTGTGCGGCAGTATGATCCCTACGGCAACGAGCTCTGGAGCCGCCAATGGGACGGCGCGCAAGGGGAGCGCCCTCTGGCCATTGCCGTGGATAGGCTCGGAAGGGTCTGGGTGGCAGGATCCACCCAGGGGATCCCTGCAAGTCGCAGCGATGCCTTTGTCCGCCTCTACGATACCAACGGCGGCGAGCTCTGGCGCCACCAGTTCGGCAGCGCCGACTTCGACTGGATCCAGGCCATGGCGCTAGACCAAGAGGGCACCCTCGGGGTGGTAGGTGTAACCTGGGGATCCCTCGCCGGAGAGCCCCATGCTGGTCTGAAAGATGTCTTTGTGCTCAAGTACGGCCGTTAGATTGACACCCCCACCGCCTCAAGGCGTAGGGTTCTCACGTAGTTCAAACAGGCGCTGTCAAGACGCCTCTAGACAGTCCCCTCAGGAAAAGCCCTGCTCGCGTCAGCAGGACGGCGTCCTCTCGCGTCTCGGACGCCTGCACCAGTCGGGTTTTTCACCGTGATTAGGTGCTGGCCTGGGAACGGTACGCCTTTTCGGCAAGTATACCCTTGGCAATTACGAGCTTTTCCGCTCCCCACGCAAGTGCGGGGCTACCAAGCTATCCTTCTGTGTAGTCTCAAGGAGATGGCGGGGCGCCTGGCGCTGGCTCTATGCACCGGATAGCTGCTTTGCCGGGGGGATGGGATCCTTCCCAAGGTGGGGTCATTTTCCTGGAGCAGGATCCTGCGCCCATCGTTGTCCTGTCGGCAGCCGACACGGATCTGACAGCCTTGAGCGCAGCCATGCGCTTGGTGCCGGCTGATTTCCCGGCGGTGCGGGCGGCTAACCTCTTGCAGTTGCAACAGCCTCTCAGCATCGACGACTACGCCGAGAAGGTGTTGCGGCAAGCTCAGGTGGTGCTCCTGCGCCTGTTGGGGGGAAGGGCCTACTGGAGCTATGGTCTGGAGGTGGCCAAAGAGGTAGCGGCAGCAGCGGGAGCCACCCTGATTGTGATCCCTGGGGATGACCGCCCCGATTGGGATTTGGTTAGCCACTCCACCGTGCCCCTGACAGTGGCAGACCGGGTGTGGCAGTACTGGCTGGAAGGAGGGGCAGCCAATGTGGCGGCTTGCTTGAAATTCTTGGCCAGGGAGTTTCTGGGACAGGAGTACGCCGTGCCAGAGCCGCAGGTGCTGCCCCGGCTGGGGATCTACCATCCCCCCCTATCCCCCCTCAGGGATCCCCAGGCCCCCAAGGTAGGGATCCTGCTCTACCGGGCCCATGTTTTGGCGGGGAATACGCAGCCAATAGATGCCCTGGCCAACGCCCTGCAGGAGCGGGGGTTGCAGCCGCTGTGTCTGTACACCTATGGCCTGCAGGAACCGGACTTGCCGCAGGCCATCCGGGAGCACTTCGGCGGCCAAATTGAACTTTTGTTGAACACCACCAGCTTTTCCCTGGCCCGCCTGGAGAGCGAGCAGCCCGATGTCCGCCTCTGGCAGGAGCTGGATGTGCCGGTTGTGCAGGTGGTCTTGAGCAGTGGGTCGCGGGAGCGCTGGGAGAACTCCACTCGGGGCTTGGGGGCGCGGGATCTGGCCATGAACGTGGTGCTGCCGGAGGTGGACGGCCGCATCCTCAGCCGCGCCATCTCGTTCAAGACGGTTCAACAGTGGGATCCCCGCCTGCAGACGGAGATCATGGCCTATGAGGCTGTGCCGGATCGGGTGGCGTTTGTGGCCGAGCTGGCGGCCAACTGGGTAAAGCTGCGGCGCACTCCTGCCAACCAGCGCCGTCTAGCCTTGATTTTGGCCAACTACCCCAGCCGGGATGGACGGCTGGCCAATGGGGTAGGGTTGGATACACCGGCAAGCTGCGTCGAGATCCTCAAGGCCCTGGCGGAAGCCGACTACCGCGCCTGTCCACTGCCCCAGAGCGGAGATGAGCTCATCCGCTGGCTAACCCAGGGCCAAACCTATGATCCGCTGGGATCCCTACGCCCGGCGCGGCAGGTGCTGCCGGCTGCCCTCTACCGGGAGTGGTTTGCCCAGTTGCCTGCCGCTGTCCAAGAGGATCTGGTGCAGCAGTGGGGGGATCCGCCCGCCCACGACATCCCCATTGTCGGCCTGCAGTTGGAGCATGTTTTTGTCGGCATCCAGCCGCCGCGGGGCTACGACCAGGATCCCTCTTTGAACTACCACGCCCCAGATTTGGTACCGCCCCATGAGTACCTGGCCTTTTACCTGTGGCTGCGGCAAGTGTTTGGCGTGCAGGCAGTGGTGCATGTGGGCAAGCACGGCAACCTAGAGTGGCTGCCTGGCAAGGGATCCGCCCTTTCAGCCACCTGCTACCCAGAAATAGCCTTGGGGCCTCTGCCCCACTTCTACCCCTTCATCGTCAACGATCCTGGCGAGGGATCCCAGGCCAAGCGGCGGGCTCAGGCTGTCATCCTCGACCACCTCACCCCGCCCTTAACCCGTGCCGAGCTCTACGGGCCCTTGGCGGAACTGGAGCGGCTGATGGACGAGTACTACGAGGCCCAGCAGATGGATCCTGGGCGCTGCCCGCTGATCCGCGCCCAGATCCAGGAGCTTGCCTGCCGAGAGCACCTCGACTTGCAGTTCAACCTGGATAAGGAAGAAGACTGGGGCCGCCTCGATGGCTACCTCTGCGAGCTCAAGGAATCCCAGATCCGAGATGGACTGCACATCTTTGGCCGCACCCCCACTGGCGAGCAACTGGTGGATCTCCTGTCGGCCCTGGCCCGCTACCCGGGCTCTGGCCAGTTGGGCCTTACGCAGGCCATCGCCCGCGACTGGGGTTGGGACTGGGATCCCCTAGCTGCCGACCTGACGGATCCCTGGCTGGACAAACCGCCGGCCTAAAAGTCGCTACCGAATTGCAAGGGAAAGCTCGCCGCCTCAATCCCTAGCCCCCCTCTCCCTCAGGGAGAGGGGACGGGGGTGAGGGACGCTCTGGGAGAGGGGCCGGGGGTGAGGGGCAAACTCAAACCGAGAAGCCTCAGCAGGCGTTTTAATAGCGAGATTGGAAGTTGCGCCGCCGCTCGCCGCCGTTGGCGTTACCAGAGCGGAAGCCTGAGGTGGGGCGTTCTTCCCGCGGGCGAGCCTTGTTGACCTTGAGGTCGCGGCCCATCCATTCTGCGCCATCCAGAGCGGCAATAGCAGCCTGCTCTTCGGCCTCAGAACTCATTTCCACAAACCCAAAACCGCGGATGCGGCCAGTCTCCCGGTCGGTGGGGATCTGCACCCGCTTCACAGAACCGTACTCGGCAAAAACAGCGGTCAAATCCGCTTCTGTCACCTTAAAGGAAAGGTTGCCTACATAAATCGACATCGACGATCTCCGAAAGAGAGAGGAACAAAGGGCGAGATATTCGGAGAGCCGTCTGCCAATACAAAACGTGAAAACCCGTCAAGACCAGAAGAACCGAACGCTACAACCGACATTTATCTCGAACTAATTTTCATCATAACACAGAGATGGGGGATGGTCACTCCCCTTGCACAAAAATAGCAAAATAGCCGGTGCTATTGAGCTCGAGGCTACGCAAGTCGGCTGCCCAGGTCAAGAGCCCCAAAGGAGAGCGCTCCCCGTTGCCCTAGCCCAACTTTTCCAGGCGGGCTTGCAAGAGCTGCATCTGGGCCTCCAGCTCCGCCAGTTGCTCGCGGCTAGCCTGCACCACTTCCGGGTTGGCCCGACTGAGGAAACTGGGGTTCTCCAGGCGGGCGCGGATCCCTTGAGCCTCTTTTTCCAGCTTGGCCAGATCTTTTTGCACTTTAGCCCGCAGCGCCTCCACATCCACCAGCCCCGCCAAGGGCACCAGCACCTGCACCGTGCCCACTACGGCAGCCGCCACCTGCTTGGGCTCCGTGGCCAGGGATCCCGTAATTTCTAGGGACTCGGCCTTGGCCAGATCGCGGATGTAGGCTTGAGCGGCGGTGAGGATCCGCTGCTCGTCGGGATCCTCGGTAACCAGCAGAGCCGTGATGGTTTGATGGGGCTTAAGGCCAGCCTCTGCCCGCAGGTTGCGCAAGCTGCTGATGGTCTGGATCACCAGGCCGAACTCCCGCTCCAGTTGAGGGTCAACCCAGTTAGGGTCAGGGGCGGGATAGGGCTGGACGGAGATGGAGGTGGCTTGGTTGGCCTGGGTGAGGAGCTGCCAGACTTCTTCGGTGACGTGGGGCATCCAGGGGTGCAGCAGCCGGAGGATGGTCTCCAGCACAGTGGCCAACACCTGCTGTGCCGTGCGCTTGGAGGTCGGGTCTTCTCCCCGCAGCCGCGGCTTGGCCAGCTCGATGTACCAGTCGCAGAAGTCATCCCAAATCAGGGAATACAAGAGCCGCGCCCCCTCGCCCAGGCCGTAGGCTTCCAGCTCTTCGATAACCTGGGTGGCCGCGGAGTGCAGTCGCGACAGGATCCAGCGATCGGCCAGCTCCAGCGCTGCGGGGGCAGGGGATCCCAGTTGGGCGGGGGTCTGCCCCTCCAGGTTCAGGAGCACAAAGCGGGAGGCGTTCCAGATCTTGTTGGCGAAGTTGCGGGCTGCTTCCACGCTGGCGCTCTCGCCGGTCTTGCGGTCGTAGGCCAGGCGGATATCCTGCCCTGCCCCCACCACTTCTTTAACCAGAGCGTAGCGCAGGGCGTCGGTGCCGTATTTGTCCAAAAGCTCGATGGGATCGATGCCGTTGCCCTTGGACTTGGACATTTTCGCCCCCTGCTCGTCCCGCACCAGGCCGTTGATGTAGACATCCTTGAAGGGGATCTGGCCGGTAAACTGCACTCCCATCATGGCCATGCGGGCCACCCAGAAAAAGATGATGTCGAAGCCTGTGGACATGAGGGAATTGGGGTAGTAGCGCTTGAAGTCCTCTGTCTCTTCCGGCCAGCCCAGCGTGGAAAAAGGCCACAGAGCGGAGCTAAACCAGGTGTCCAACACATCGGGATCCCGCTCCAGCCGCTCGAGGGCCGGGCCAAACTTCTCCCGTGCCTTAGCCCAGGCCTCTTCGGCATTGCGGGCCACCACAAAAGCCTGGGGATCCTCAGGGATCTGACCGTCGATGACCGGATACCAGGCCGGGATCTGGTGCCCCCACCACAGTTGCCGCGAGATGCACCAGGGGCGCAGCTTCTCCAGCCAGCCGGTGTAAACCTTGGTCCAGCGCTCCGGAATAAAGCGGGGGTTGTGGTGTTCCCGCTCCTCCTGCAAGCAGCGGGCCCCCATCCCCGAGACATCGCAAAACCATTGAATGGAGAGCAGCGGCTCGATGGGCACGCCCCCGCGGTCGCTGTAGGGCACGCTGTGGGTGTACTCTTCCACCTTCTCCAGCAGACCGTGCTCGGCAAACCACTGCACCACCTTCTCGCGGGCGACAAAGCGATCCAGACCGGTGAAGGGATCCCCGTTCTCGTTGAGGGTGCCGTCCTTGTTGAGAATGTTGATCAAGGGCAACTGGTGGCGACGGCCCATCTCAAAGTCGTTGGGATCGTGGGCTGGGGTAACTTTGACACAGCCGGAGCCAAAGGAGGGATCCACGTACTCGTCGGCGATGATGGGGATAAGGCGATCCTTGATGGGCAGCCGCACAAACTGGCCAATGAGATGGCGGTAGCGCTCGTCTTGCGGGTGGACCGCCACGGCTGTATCCCCCAGCATCGTCTCGGGGCGGGTGGTGGCCACCACCAGGTACTGGTTGGGATCCGCGGCCAAGGGATAGCGGAAATGCCAGAGGTGACCCTTGACCTCTTTGTTGTCCACCTCAATGTCGGAGACTGCCGACTGGGTGGCCGGACACCAGTTGACCAAATACTCGCCCCGGTAAATTAGCCCTGCTTCGTAGAGGCGGACAAAGGCTTCCGTAACTGCCCGGCTCAGCCCCTCATCGAGAGTAAAGCGATCCCGCGTCCAGTCCAGCGACAGGCCCAGGCGCCGCAGTTGGCTTTTGATGGTGCCCTGGGATTGCTCCTTCCAGGCCCAGGCCCGCTCCAGAAAAGCCTCGCGGCCCAGGTCAAAGCGGCTCTTGCCCTCCTGGCGCAGTTGGTTTTCCAGGATGGTGTGCACGGCAATGCTGGCATGATCCGTGCCGGGCAGCCAGAGGACGTTGTAGCCGCGCATGCGCTTGTAGCGCACCACCACATCCGGCAGGGTAAAGGCAAAGGCATGGCCCATGTGCAGGCTGCCGGTGACGTTGGGCGGGGGCAGCACCATGCTGAAGGCTTCTCCCGGCGCCTTGGGATCCGCTACGTAGAACCCCTTTTCCTCCCAAAAGCGCTGCCACTTCGGCTCGGTCTCAAAGGGGTTGTACTGGCTGGGCAGATGGGCGAGGGCAGGTGCAGCAGTCATGGGGAGAATAGGCCAACGGTTGAGAAGGATGAATCACTTTATAGAGTAGCAGTCTAACCCCTTGCCCTTTGGGGATGGGTAAGGCTGATCCCGATCACCCAGCAGAAAGGCGCTTTGGGCTAAGGTACTGCTATCCTCAGCGTTCAGATGCGGCTCTATGTACAGATCATTGGCGGCAACGGCCCTGATGGTTCTAATGGCTTTATCCGGTAGGATCCCTGCCTTCGCGCAACAAGAGTGGTGGAAACACTCAAAAGACGACATCCTGCTTTGTTATGGGCAGCCCGTCGATCCAGCCTCTCTACTGGGTTTTGAGGCTTGCTTGAGTGCCCGCAGCCACCCTGATGAAAAATCCCGGCTGGTAGGACTGTATTTTGTTCCGTACAGCGATTACGCCTTTTGCTTCGCAGGTACAGAGAAGCTCAATAGCTTAGAGTGGACTCTTGTGGGTCGAAGTGGAGAGTTCGTGTTTGGCCTAGATCGCCCTCTGGCCCCTTCTGAACTAGAAGGGGAGACCCCTTGGATTATCCAGCGAAAAGCCCGCATTCTCGATATGGAGGGGGATCCTGCCGCCGGTTTCAGCCAACTGGTGGTTTACGACGAAACCGAGTTGAATCTGAAGGGGTTTGCCATAGTGATTGCGCCGCCAGGGTACTTTGGGGATTCCATTTTGCCAGAAGTGTTTTTGGAGCGGCCCGAATGCCAGGCAATTTTAAATTGAGGGCCTTACACATACCGGGCGAGTTCAAAGAATCGCTACTGCTTCAGGACAGTGGGCAGGTCCTTCCCTGTTGGCAGATGCCCATAGAGCCAAGCGAAAAGCAAAGACAAACTGATGAATCGCTTGCCCATCTGCAGGAACTCAAAGGGGAGTTGTCGACACTCATTGAAAAGTGTCAACAAAAGTTTTCTGAGCAAGAGAAAAGTTCTTCTTGCACCATCTTTCAACAACAACTCGATAACCCATGACAAGAGAACCCCTTGCACCATTTTCTGCTAATGCTTGGCAGCCCTTGTGTCCAAGGAGCGGGGAGCGAGGGATCCCGGTTCAACTGATTACCCTGAAGAGCCTGCTGTTCCCTCGAGCTTTGGCACAACTGGATGCGGACAGCA
>NZ_JANSJC010000016.1:0-65659 GCF_047462375.1 Synechococcus sp. H55.8
GGCAGAGGAAGAGACAAAAATCTCGCCGTAAAGCGGATGGGGAAACCCCACCCGCCTGCGCGGTGGGGTAGTTCATGGTTGCAGCTTGGCTTTCTTGGCCAGGCAAGGCACAACTTTTCCCCCGCAGAAGAGAAAGTTGGGTATGTTTTGAGGATCCCTTCCCCGTTTTTCATGTCCTACGCTCGCCGCTACTTGCGTTTTCCCTCTCCGATCTTGGGCCGGGAAATGGAGATGCTCCACTTTGGGCATCACGGCTACCCGCTCATCTGTCTGCCCACCAGCAACGGGCGTTTTTTCGACTTGGAAGATCGCGGCATTATCGCCAGCCTCGGCCATCATCTGGAACAGGGCTATTTGCAGGCTTTTTGCGTGGAAACCCTGGATTGGGAGACCTTGTTCAACCGCGAGCTGGACGTGCCCCAACGGCGGGATCGCTGGCTGTTGCTGGAGCAGCACTGGGTAGAAGAGCTGATCCCCTATGCCAAAGCAGAAGCACAAAATGACTTTCTGGTGGTGGCAGGCTTCTCTCTGGGGGCCACCCACGCCGTCAACCTCACCTGTCGGCACCCCGGCCTGGTGCGCCGTTGTCTGGCGCTGGGAGGGCCCTACGATGTGGCTGCTCTCGGCCCCATCACCGGCTGGGATCCCCAGCAGGCGGAGCAGGAGCTGTACTTCATCAACCCCTTGGCTTACATGTCCAACATGAGCCGACAACTCTGGGATCAACTGGGCGGGCAAAATACCGAGCTAAAACTGCTCACCGCCCACCGGGATCACTGCCTCAACGACAACCTGCGCCTGGCAGAAGTCCTCCGCCGCAACGACATCCCCCATCACCTGGAGGTGTGGGAAGGGGATCACGACTGGCCCACTTGGCAAGCCCAAATCCGCGCCTTCGCGTAGGATCCCTTGCAGAGGATTGAGAGAGCTTTTGACGAGGGAGCCTGGATGATCGAAGACTACTGGGTTGGCAGCCTGCACTTCAGCGAGCCTTTTGGGGACGACACCCTGGCCCGCCTCAACGCTCTTCCCCCCGTTCAAGCCCGCAACGGCCAAGCCTACAAGATCCGGGCGGAACATGTCACCATCCACGAGGTGAACCTGGATTACCGCACCAAGTACCGCCTCATCCTAGACCGCTTCAGCTACCTTTACCCCCAAGCAATTGGCCTGTTCATGGGCTTTGCCTTCAGGGGAGTATACATCATCAACAACCCCTTCAGCTTTTACTACTACTTGCGCAACAAAGATGCCGCCTACATGGTGGTCAAGGAGCTGGGGATCTCCATTCCAAAGACTTACATTCTACCTCCCAAGGAAGCTCCGGCTTTGAAAACAGAAGACTTTAAGTATCACAAGTTTTTCGATTGGCAGGGGATGGCAGAAGATCTCGGCTGGCCGATTGTCATCAAACCGGCGGAGGGACGGGAGGCCATCGGGGTCGAAATTGCCTATAACATGGAGCAGCTCCTCTACTTTTACGACCGCTCCGGATCCCAGGTGATGATGCTCCAGGAGAAGGTTAAAAGCCCCTATCCCTGGCAGATTCGCGCCCTCTGCATTGGCCGAAAGATCATCCCCATTAAATACATCTTTCGCAAGTTCGATGCCAGCGAGTACTTATTTGATCCAGAGTTTCTCACGCCAGAGATGGGCAAAAAAGTTATCGATACGTGCCGGATTATCAATCGGGCGTTGGGCTATGAAATGAACTCGGTGGAGCTGTTTATCGACGAGCAAGGGGAGCTGCAAGCCATTGACTTTAACAATCCGGTGCCCGATGGCCGCCTCAAGGCTTTGGGGGAGATTTTTTACAACGATTACCAGCAGGCCCTTTGCGATTTGGTCGTAGATATTGTGCGGGAACAGCGGCCTTTCGACTTCTTGCCCCCAGATGTCAACCGCTTTGCCCAGATCGCCCGGCAGGCCGACCTCACCCGTGAGCAGAAGTTTCAGATGGCTCTGGAATTGGCCAACCACTACTACGAGCCCAGGGATCGCGAATAAAATACGTTAACACAAAGGCACTCTCTGGCGCCGGGTCGAGGAGCAGTTCTCTGTTTTCCAATCTTGTACATATTATGTGGGTTAAGCAGGCAAGCAAGCGCAGGGATCCTGTCCCGTGTTGAACTTAAAGGCGGCGGATCCTCTCTGCAAGGAGTATGGGGACAGCCAAGCTGACGCGGCTGCAGGGCGAGTTGGTCTATCTGGGCAGGCAAATGTCAACCGGCTTGAAATGGCGCTGGTGCCACGATATTCGCGAGATCCCGGCGGTTGCCTGGCACACTTTGCAGACGGAGCGCACCTCTCCTTTTTTGGAATACGAATGGCTGCACAGCTTAGAGGCTTCCGGTTGTGCCAGCCGCAACACGGGTTGGTTGCCCTGTCACCTGTTGGTGGAGTCGGGGGGGCAATTGATCGCCGCTGCCCCCTTGTATTTGAAAAGCCACAGCCAGGGTGAGTTTATCTTCGACCAAGAATGGGCTGCGGTTGCCGGCCAACTGGGGGAACGCTACTACCCAAAGTTGATCGGCATGGCCCCCTTTACGCCGGCCACCGGCTATCGCATTCTCGTCCACCCCGACTACTCGGCAGCAGAAGTGTGGCCGTTGATGTTGGCCATTATCGACCGCTTTTGCCAAGATAATGATATTTCGGTGTTTAGCTTACTTTATGTGGATTTGGACTGGCGGGCCCAATTAGAATCGGATGGATTGACGCCTCGAATCACCCACAACTACCAGTGGCACAACCCTGGCTACCGCTCTTACGAGGACTTTTTGAGCCAGTTCAATGCCAACCAGCGGCGCAACATTAAGCGGGAGCGGGCTGCGATGGAAAAAAGCGGCATACAACTCAAGATCTACACAGGAGAGGAGATCACGCCGCGCCTGCTCTCTCTCATGTATGATTTTTACAGCAACACCTGCGCTCAATTCTGGAACTGGAGCAAATATCTCAACCGCCGCTTTTTTGAATCTCTCTATCCCAACTATCGGCAGCGGCTGGTGCTGGTGGCCGGGGAACGAAATACAGAAATTCTGGGGATGTCTTTTTGTGTTCGTAAAGAAGATCGCCTATTCGGTCGCTACTGGGGCTGTCGGGAAGAGGTGAAGTTTTTGCACTTTAACGTTTGCTATTACGAGCCGATTGCCCTGGCCATCCGCGAAGGGATCCGCAACTTTGATCCCGGCGCCGGCGGATCCCATAAGATCCGGCGGGGATTTCCGGCTACGCCTGTGTACAGCTACCACCGTTTTTATCGACCACGGCTGCAACAGGTTTTGGTGCCTTATTTGAATCGGGTTAATCCTCTCATGTTGGCCGAGCTGGAGAATGTCAATCAAAATGAGGTTCCTTTTCGAGAGGATGTTTTGCCTTCTCTGTCTGCTTTGACCCAGGAATAAGCCACTCTAGCGAAACAGCTTAATGGAACAGCCGCTCCCTTCTGGTTTTCTGGATCCCGTTAAACCCGGCGATCTCCTATCCCTGGAGATCACGGATCTGACCCCCCAAGGAGATGGCATTGCCCACACGGCGGGACTGGGACAAGGGCGGGTGGTGTTTGTCTCCCAGGCGGTGCCGGGGGATCAGGTGGTGGCCCAGATCACCGAGATCAAGCGCAACTATTTGGTCGGACGAATTCGGTCGTTAATGACTCCCTCTCCCGAACGGGTGCGACCGGCCTGCATCGTGGCTGACAAGTGCGGTGGCTGCCAATGGCAACACGTCAGCTACGCTCAGCAACTGGCCACCAAGCAGCAGATCCTCAGGGATGCGCTGGAACGGATTGGCGGCCTTACCCTGCCGGAGCCTGTCCCCATTTTGGGATCCCCGCAGCCGCTGCGCTACCGCAACAAGGTCACCTACCCCATTGCCAAAGCGGCAGGCCAGCCGTTGCGCGTGGGCTACTACCAACGGGGCAGCCACCGCCTGGTGAACCTCAACCAATGCCCCGTGCAGGATGAGCGGTTGGACGTGTTCCTGAGGGAGATCAAGCGGGATCTCCAGGAAACGGGCTGGAACGTGTATGACGAAAGCCGCCACCAGGGCCATCTCCGCCACCTGGGCTTGCGCATCGGTCGCCGTACCCGCGAGGTGCTGCTGACCTTGGTCAGTTGCAGCCGCGACCTGCCCCATCTGGAAAGCTGGGCTGAACGCTGGATGCAGCGCTACCCCGACCTGGTGGGGGTCTGTCTCAATCTCAATCCGGCCCGCACCAACGCCATCTTTGGCCCGCAAACGGAGGTGATTGCCGGTCGGGGATCCCTGCGGGAAGAATTTGCCGGTTTTTCCCTCTGGATCGACAGCACCTCTTTCTTCCAGGTCAATACCGAGCAAGCGGAGGCCTTCTTTACCTGGATAGTCGATCAACTGAACCTGCGGGGAGAGGAGACCGTCCTGGACGCCTACTGTGGCATCGGCACCCTGACCTTGCTGCTGGCGCAACGGGCCAAACGGGTGATGGGGGTGGAAGCGTTGCCGGAAGCGGTGGCCCAGGCCCGCTACAACGCTCGCTTCAACAACCTCTCTGCTGTCCAGTTTTTCGAGGGCACGGTGGAACAGGTTTTGCCAACCCTGCCCCCTGCCGACATTGTGGTGCTGGATCCGCCGCGACGTGGCTGCGACCGCCAAGTGCTCGAGATCTTAAAGCTGCGACGGCCACCGCGCCTCGTTTACATTAGCTGTCACCCGGCCACCTTGGCGCGCGACTTACAAATCTTGCTGGCCGAGGGATCCTACCACCTAACCCAATGGCGAGCTGCCGACTTCTTTCCCCAAACCGGGCATGTAGAGGGAGTCGCCTTTCTGGAGCGGGTTTAAGGGCAACCCCAAAAACCTCTCTCCGCCTATCCCCCCTCTCCCTTTGGGAGAGGGGCTGGGGGTGAGGGAGCGGATCTGTCACCGGGGAAGGTGCTCCAGCCGGAGGCGACAAATGCTAACGTCAAAATAGTGATCTTAAAGTTTTGCAACGGATCCCCTTGCCGTTACCCTAGCTTTTTCCTCCGCGATCTCGATGCTCAGAGCTGGAATTGTCGGCCTGCCCAATGTAGGCAAATCGACTCTGTTCAACGCCCTCTGCGAAAATGCCAAAGCCGAGGCGGCCAACTTTCCCTTTTGCACCATTGAGCCGAATGTGGGGCGGGTGGCGGTGCCGGATGAGCGCCTAGAGGTGCTGGCCAAGATCAGCGGCTCTGCCGAGATCGTCCCCAGCCAAATCGAGTTTGTGGATATTGCCGGGCTGGTGGCAGGGGCCAGCAAGGGAGAGGGGCTGGGCAACCAGTTTCTCTCCCACATTCGCCAGGTGGACGCCGTGGTGCATGTGGTGCGCTGCTTCCAGGACGAAAACATCGTGCATGTGGCCGGCTCGGTGGATCCTCTGCGGGATATCGGCGTCATCAACTTGGAGCTGGCCCTGGCGGATCTGGCCCAGATCGAGCGGCGCTTGGAACGGGTGCGCAAGCAGGCCAAATCCGACAAAGCTGCCCAAGCGGAGCTGCAGGCGCTGGAGAAGCTGCAGGCCGCTCTGGACGAGGGCAAACCGGCCCGGCTGGTGCCCCTCAGCCCGGAAGAAGAGCAGTTGATCAAAGGGCTGGGGCTGCTCACCCGCAAGAAGGTGATCTACGCTGCCAACGTGGCGGAAACGGATCTGGCCGGCGGCAATGCCTGGGTGGAGCAGGTGCGCCAGTTTGCCAAGGCGGAAGGGGCGGGCGTGGTGGTGGTCTCAGCCCAGGTGGAAGCAGAGCTGGTGGAGCTGCCCCCTGAGGAGCGACAGGCCTATCTGGATTCGTTGGGGGTGAAAGAAGGCGGGCTGAAATCCCTCATCCGGGCCACCTACGAGCTGCTGGGCCTGCGCACCTACTTCACCTCCGGCCCCAAGGAAACCCGCGCCTGGACGATCCCCGTCGGAGCCACAGCCCCCCAGGCAGCCGGCGTGATCCACTCCGATTTCGAGCGGGGCTTCATCCGGGCCGAGACGGTGGCCTATGCTGATCTGGTGGCGGCGGGATCCCTGAATGCCGCTAGAGAGAAGGGCCTGGTGCGCAGCGAGGGCAAAGACTACGTGGTGCAGGAAGGGGATGTGATGCACTTCCGCTTCAATGTCTAGGCTCATGTCCAGCTCCCCCTGCCTTTCTCTCAGGCAACCGGCTTTGCTCAGCACTGAGAATCTGCCCATACCCTGTAGGCCAAAAAACCTAGCCCCCTTCCGGCAAGGGATCCCAGCACAGCTCCGGTCTGGCCTGAGGAGGAGCTTTTTCCTGAGAGAACTGTTGACGCTGTAACGAAACATCACAATAATTGGACTAGATAAACAAATGTTTTAGGGATGTATTGATGGATCTGCTGCAATATAGCCCGATGGCCTGGGTTTACATGGCGATCTTTGCCTCTATCATTTGGTGCATCTGGGGTCGTTCGGAAGACGACATCATGTTCTAGAACGGGATGAGCTTCTCTGCCGGCTCAGGCCACCCCCCGCGCCTAAGCCGGTGGGAGATCCTCCCTGAGCTTGCTCCTAAAAGCTGGAGAGGCCAAAGCGCTTTATTGGATTTCAGGCAGGTGCAGAGCTTAGGCTGTAGTATCCTGAGCTACAGAAAAATGTCTCTGCTCCAGCAGCATAAGGCGACATGCTTGTTGCACGGGATCATGGTCTACTGCTTACACGTGTTACCGGCTTAACTTCTCGGCGTCCCCTGCCCAGGGCCGAACAGGTGGCCGAGGGCTACCGCCTCTCGTGGCGCGGGGTGGCGGTGATGGGGGTGCTGAATGTAACCCCTGACAGCTTCAGCGACGGCGGCCAGTGGGGATCCGTGGAAGCAGCCGTACAGGCAGCCAGGGCCATGGCGGCGGCGGGGGCCTTGATTGTGGATATCGGCGGCGAGTCCACCCGTCCGGGGGCGGAGCCGGTATCCGTGGAGGTGGAATGCGACCGGGTCTTGCCTGTGATCCGGGCCCTGGAAGGATCCGGGATCCCCATCAGCGTCGATACGCGCCGAACGGAGGTGGCGGCGGCGGCCCTGGCCGCGGGAGCGCACATCGTTAACGATGTCACCGGGCTGCGCGATCCGCAGATGATGCAGGTGTGCGCCGAGAAGGGGGTGCCGGCGGTGATCATGCACATGCGGGGAGAGCCGCGCACCATGCAGCAGCAGACCGACTACGACGACCTGGAGGGGGAGGTTTTTGGCTTTCTGCAGGCCCAGGCGGAGCGGGCTCTGGCGGCCGGTGTGCCCAGCGTGGTTTTGGATCCCGGCTTGGGTTTTGCCAAAACCGCCGAGCAGAATGTGGCCCTGCTCAAAGCCCTGCCACGGCTGGTTGCCTGCGGTTACCCCGTGTTGGTGGGGGCCTCCCGCAAAAGTTTTGTGGGCAAGCTGGCCGGCATCGCCGTGCCCAAAGAGCGGGATAGCGCCAGCGTGGCCGTGCATCTTTTTGCCGCCAGCCAGGGTGCTGCCTTGGTGCGAGTCCACAACGTCCCTGCTCATGTCTCCGCCCTGGCTGTTTGGGAAGGTCTCCACCGTGACCCAGGCTAGGTTGGTGCTGCAGGGTCTTGTCTTTCATGCCCGCCACGGCTACCGCCCTGAGGAAGCGGTTTTGGGCGGGCGCTTTGTGGTGGATGTGGAGATGCAGCTTTCCCTGGCCCCGATCCAGGATGACCTCTCTGGCACGGTGGACTACGCCCAAGTGTATGAGGTGGTGCGGCAAGAGGTGACCGAGCGGCGCTACCGCTTGATCGAGACCTTGGCAGACCAGATTGCCGAGCGGCTGTGGCAGAGCTATCCCCAACTGGAGGCCCTGACGGTGCGGGTGCACAAGCCCCAAGCTCCCCTGCCGGGGCTGTTTGGGGATGTCTACGTAGAGATCGACCGCTGGCGATCCGTCAGCAGATGAGAAGCCTCATGAATCCCGACCTGGCCTACATTGCCCTGGGCAGCAACCTGGGGGATCCGCTGCGGCAATTGCGCTCGGCTGGGCAGAAGTTGCTCAGGTTGGGCCAGGTGGTGGCTCGCTCCAGCCTCTACCGCAGCCCTGCCCAAGGGGGGCCAGCCGGCCAGCCCGACTACCTCAACGCCGTGGTGGCGTTGGATCCCTTTCCCCCTTACCAGTCCCCTCTGGAGTTGATTGGGGCGCTGCTGGCCATCGAGCAGGAGGCGGGGCGGGTGCGGCGCATCCGCTGGGAGGCCAGAACTCTGGATTTGGATCTGCTGGCCGTGGGCAACCGGATCCTAAATAGCCCCGAGCTGACGTTGCCCCACCCTCGCATGATGGAACGTGCCTTTGTCTTAGCTCCCTTGTGTGAGATCGCCCCCAACTGGCGTCACCCTGAGACGGGCGTCGGGGTCGAAGAGGCGCTGGTCAGTTTGGATCGATCCTGGCTGGAGCGCACGACCCTCGGCTGGGAGTAGAGAAGGGTTTGGTAAGCTGGTTACGGCTTTTGGCGAAAAGGATCCCATGGACGGCCTTCAACTCTGGCAGCACTACTGCAACTGGCTTTACTACCATCCCAGCCTGGAGATTTTCGTCGATATCAGCCGCATCCGCTTGACTCCTCCTCAGGTGGAAGCGCTGCGGCCTCGCTTTGCCCAGGCTTTTGCCGAGATGCAGGCTTTGGAAGCCGGGGCCATCGCCAACCCCGACGAAGGCCGCCAGGTGGGCCACTATTGGCTGCGGGCGCCGGAGCTGGCTCCCACCCCGGAGATCCGGCAGGCCATTCAGGATTGCATTGAGCAAGTGGAAACCTTTGCCCAACAGATCCATCGTGGAGCCATCCCGGCCAGCGGCGGGGGGCGTTTCACCGAGCTCCTCTGCATCGGCATCGGCGGCTCGGCTCTGGGGCCGCAATTTGTGGCCGAGGCCCTGGCTCCTCTGCACCCTCCTCTGAATATCCACTTCATCGACAATACGGATCCCGATGGGTTTGATCGGGTGCTGGGACGGCTGGCGGGCAAGCTGGGACAAACCCTGGTGATCACCACCTCCAAATCCGGCGGCACCCCAGAGCCGCGCAATGGCTTGGTGGAGGTGAAGCTGGCCTACCAAAAGGCCGGGATCCCTTTTTCTGACCATGCGGTGGCCATCACCGGGCCCGGCAGCCAATTGGAGCAACAGGCGCGGCAAGAGGGGTGGCTGGCGGTCTTCCCCATCTTCGACTGGGTGGGGGGACGCACCTCCGAAACTTCGGCAGTGGGCCTGTTGCCGGCAGCATTGCAGGGGATCGACATCCGGGCTTTGCTGGCCGGGGCCGCCACCATGGACGCAGCCACCCGCCTGCCCCACCTGGAGCGCAATCCTGCCGCCCTGCTGGCCATGGCTTGGTACATCGTCGGTCAGGGCCAAGGGCGCAAAGATATGGTGGTTTTGCCCTACAAGGATCGCCTGCTGCTGTTTAGCCGCTACTTACAACAGTTGGTGATGGAATCCCTGGGCAAATCCCATGATCTGAACGGCAACCGCGTGGAGCAGGGCATCGCCGTTTACGGCAACAAAGGCACCACCGATCAACACGCCTACGTGCAGCAGTTGCGGGATGGTTTGAACAACTTTTTTGTTACCTTCATCGAGGTGCTCCAGGATCGAGAGCCCGGGATCCCTTCCCCCTTCGTGGAGCCGCAGGTAACCAGCGGCGACTACCTGGACGGCCTGTTGCAGGGCACCCGCCAGGCCCTCTACGAAAACGGGCGCGACTCCATTACCGTGACGCTGCCACGGGTGGATGCCCGTTCAGTGGGGGCCTTGATCGCCCTCTACGAACGAGCCGTGGGCCTCTATGCTTCTCTCATCCGGATCAACGCCTACCATCAACCGGGGGTAGAGGCAGGCAAAAAAGCCGCCCGCGCCGTCTTGGAGCTGCAACGGCGGGTGCTGGAGACGGTACAGGCGCAGCAGGGATCCCTGACTTTGCCCCAGTTGGCAGAAAAACTAGGCTGCCCGGAGCGCATCGAAACCCTGTACTGGATTGTGCGGCACCTGCACGCCAACGGTCGCGGCGTGCTGTTGGTAGGGGATCCCGCCCGTCCCTCAGAGCTGACCATCCAGCCCCGGCCCGCCTGAGCCTGCTGTTTCGCAGATCGGGTGCAGAAGCTGGAGCCGGCCAATCTGTACCCCACCTTAAACCCTTCCCGGCCAGCCGGCCCATCTGCTTAGAATCGAGCAAGAGCCCGCTCCAGGAGGAGACCATGGATCAATCCACCGCCGTCCTGCCTTTGCAAACCCCGAAAGATGTCTCCATCGAGGATATTGAGCAGGAGCTGAACAAAATCTGGTCTTCTAAGGGAGAGAGCGTTGCCGCCCGCGCCGCCACCTTTACCCTAGTGGTCTATGAATCTCTGGACGACGCGCTGTTGCTGCCCTCCCCCACCGTCGAGGCCATTGCCACCCAGAACCCCTGTCGCGTCATCGACCTGCGAGCCAAACGGGCGGGATCCGCAGACGACACCATCGAGGCCCAGGTGGCCGCCTATTGTCCGGTAACTCGCGAGCAGCGCAGCTCGTTGGTCTGTTGCGAATACATCACCCTGAAGGCGCCGGAATCGGCCTTTGTGCGGGCCTGCAGCACCATCGCTTCCCTGCTGATCCCCAACTTGCCCACCTTTTTGTGGTGGCAAGGGGATCTGGACTTGAACAGCCTGCTGTTTCAAAAATTGGTGGCCCTCAGCAACCGGGTCATCGTCGATTCGCGCGGCTTTGTCAATCCAGAAGAAGATCTGCAGGAGATCCACCTCTTGGTCGGCGAGGGGCGCCACTGCGGGGATCTTAACTGGCGGCGGCTGCTGCCCTGGCAGGAACTCACCGCCCAAGCCTTTGACCCTCCCGACCGGCGGGAGTCCCTATACCTTGTGGATCGCGTGACCCTCGACTACAAAGCCGGCAATCCCTGCCAGGCGTTCCTTTTTTTGGGCTGGCTGGCTGGTCGCCTGGGGTGGACGCCCACAGAGCGGGTTCAGGCTCAAGAACACGATTACAAGATCGACCGCCTCTGCTTTCAAACCCAAACGGGCGGCCAGGTGATGGCGGAATTGGCCGCTGTGCCCTTGGCCTCGGAAATCAGCCAGCCGGGGGATCTCATCGGGCTGCGCCTCACCGCCAGCAATCAAGAAGCCAATGCCTGTACCGTGCTGTGTTCGGAAACCACAGGGTGTATGCGCATGGAAGCCATGGGGGGCGCTCAGAGATGTGTGATTCGCCAGGTGGCTCCCCTGGAGCAGGATTCCCTCGATACCCTGTTGGCCGCTGAGTTGCAGCGGCCCGGCCCCGACTACCTCTACGAAGAAACGCTGGGGGTGGTGGATCAGATGCTGAAGCTGGGCAAAAGCTGAGATCTGCTTCTGGTTCAAGGCAACTCCACCGATGTGGGCTTAGAAGCATGGGGCAGTCCCCACCCCAACTTCTCTCGCATGACGCGGAAAAACTCCGGTCGGCGTAGGCGCATCAGATCCGTCCAGTAAGGGGCACGCACCACCCGAATTTGGTCTTCCGGCAGGATGTAGCAGCCGGCATTCCCATCTACCACCAAAACCAGCGGCTGAGGAGTAACGGGGCTGATCCACACCTCCTCCGAATCGGGGAAGACCAAGGCCCGCGAGGCCATGGAATGGGGGCAAATCGGGATCAACTGCAAAACCGGCACCCCCGGCGTGATCACCGGCCCGCCCGCCGAGAGGGCATAGGCCGTCGAGCCGGTGGGGGTAGCCAAAATCACTCCGTCGGCAGCTACATCCAGGGGAGAGTGATCCCCAATGGTGATCTCGAAATGGCACATGCTGGTCAAAGGCTCCCGGTGCAGCACCATCTCGTTTAAGCTCAAGACCTCCCAGCGCAATTCCTGCCCTCGGTAGGCTTGCACCAGCAACATGCTGCGGCGATCCAGGGTGTACTCCCCGGCGATGGCGGCGCTGGCAGCCTCTTCTAGGTGAGAAAGGTAAGTCTCCGTCAAAAAGCCCAGGTGGCCTGTGTTCACCGCCAACAGGGGGATCCCTTTGGGGGCCAGTTGCCGCGCTGCTGCCAAGACGGTGCCATCTCCCCCCAGCACCACCGCAAATTTCATGGTCTCGTCAAATCCAGCCGGGGCCAGGCTATCCACTTTGGTCAGGCAGATGGGGCTATCGGGCTTGGCGTAGCCGAGGATGCCGCCCCAGTTGGGGGCCACACAGACTTCCCAGCCTTGTTCCTGAAACCAGCGGGAGAGGGCCTCGCTGCTGCGTTTGGCGGCGGGCTTGGCATCGTTGTAGAGGATCCCGGCTTTGGGCTTGGTCATGGGCGGTGGCAAGGCAGAGGTGCCAAAACTCTATCAGTTCTGTAGGCTCTTCTGCCGGCCAGATCGCCGACAAAGCGCTGCTCTATATTACAGGTAGGGAATTAGGGTTGAGGGGGGGTATGCAGGCGGTGATCTTGGCGGGCGGGAAAGGCACTCGCTTACGGCCTTTTACCTTTGTGCAACCCAAGCCTTTGCTGCCCCTTTTGGAGGTGCCTTTCTTGGAATGGCTGCTGGGGCGCTGCCGACGAGCCGGCCTGACGGACATTTTGCTCAGCGTGGGGTATTTGGGCCAACAAATTGAGGCTGCTTTGGGAGATGGCGCTGCTTGGGGGGTGAAGCTTCGCTACCTTGCCGAAGAGACGCCTTTGGATACAGCAGGAGCCCTGGTGCTGGCCCAGCCCTATTTCAGCGGGGATCCCTTGGTGGTCTTCAATGCCGATATCCTCACGGATCTGGATTTGCAGGCGCTCATGCAATGCCACCTGCAGAGCCAGGCCGTTGCCACCCTCACCCTCACCCGCGTGGAGGACATCACCGCCTATGGCCTGGTGGAAGTGGGGGAAGGGGGCCAGATCCAGTCTTTTCGGGAAAAGCCCACCCCTGCCGAAGCCCTCACCCTCACCACCAACACGATCAACGCCGGCACCTATGTCCTCGATCCGGCCATTTTCAAAGACTACCCCAGCGGGGATCCCCTCAGCTTCGAGCGGCGCGTCTTTCCTGATTTGCTCCGGCGAGGGCAACGAATGCAAGCCTACCTTCATGCAGGCTACTGGCGGGATCTGGGCACGCCGGCCAGCTACTACCACGGCCAACTGGACATTCTCTTGGGCCGGATGACGGATTTTCCCCTGAAGGATGTGGAAGAACAAGCGCCGGGGATATGGGTGCACAAAACGGCTGAGATCCATCCCAACGCCCAACTGCACGCCCCCTGCTACATCGGCGCCCACACCTGTCTGGGATCCCAAGCTCAAGTCCCCGCCGGCACCATCCTCGGCAGCCACAGTTGGGTGAATGGATCCCTGCAGCCGGGAGCCTATGGGTCAAGGGTCTTGGTAGTGTAGGTTAAGTGCCAGTTAAGTCCACAACCATCCACAACAAAGCCATCCAAAGATGGAGCTACCGCAAACCGGGGAACGCTGGGATCCCTACCTGGCTTCTGTAGCCGCTCGCTTCAACCGAGAGCTGGAAATGCAACTGGGTCGGCCAGGCTGGCAACTTCCCCCAGATCTGGAGCAACTGCCCTTTTGGCAAGCCCAGCAGCGAGATCATCTGCAAGAGCGCCTCGGGATCCCCTTTTGGCAGTTGCGTGCCCCCAAAAAACGGGAAGCCTGCCTGGATTTGGGCTGTGGGGTGAGCTTCCTGACTTATCCCTGGAACGATTGGCAAGCCCACTTTTACGGCCATGAGCTGAGTGGCGAGATCGTACGCTTTATTCGCTCGCGGGCACCTCAGCTCAACTCCAAGCTATTCAAGTCGATGCAACAGGGATCCGCCCACCATCTGGAAAACTACGAGCCGGAGCAGTTTGATCTGGCCATCGCCACCGGATTTTTGTACTACTACCCGATTGAGTACTTCGACGCGGTTTGGGCAGAGTTGCTGCGGGTGTTGCGACCGGCTGCGCCGGTGATCATCGAAGTGGTCAATCCTGACTCGGTGTGGGCAGAACAATGGGGTCTCATCGAGCTATTCAAAGGCACCGAACCGATTTTCACTCCCCTAACAGAGTGGGAGCGACGCATCGCAGACTTAGGGGGCAAAATTCAGAAACAGGCCGGTGGCGAACTGTTTACCACCTATTGGATTCAGCGCAAACCTTGACATGCTCATGAGCGGGAAAGTAGCCGAGCATTTGCAAGATATTGAGATAACTTTTATAGTCGTTTCAAATATCAATTATCAATGAAACAGTTTGCGGCGTCGTTATTGCTCTGCAACGCTGTCACGAACGCGCCAGCGGCGCGGAGCGCTATCCTGAATCTGGCCCAGCCCCCCGGTTTACTATTCCCTCAGGAGAAGGGTGGGGAGTGGACAAAAAACCTGGCCCCAGACACAGCCAAAGCATCCTATACTGTTGCGGCTGTCCCAACAACGAGGAACCTGCCGCTTATGTCTGAGCTTCTCCCCTTGCCTTCGCTCCACAACCAGGTGGCGGTGGTCACCGGAGCCAGCCGGGGCATTGGCCGGGCCGTTGCCCTGCACTTGGGGGCGATTGGCGCCAAGGTGGTCGTCAACTACGCCCGCTCCGCCGCCGAGGCCGAGTCGCTGGTGCAGGAGATCGCCGCCCTGGGGGGAGAAGGGATGGCCGTGGCCGCCGATGTCTCCCAGCCGGCAGAAGTGGAGCAGCTCTTTGAGCAGGTGATGGAGCGCTGGGGGCGGGTGAACGTGCTGGTGAACAACGCCGGCATGGCCCGCGACACCCTGCTGCTGCGCATGAAGCCGGAAGATTGGCAGGCGGTGCTGGATCTCAACCTCACGGGGGTCTTTCTCTGCCTGAAGGCAGCCGCCAAGATCATGGTCAAGCAGCGGCAGGGGCGGATCATCAACATCACCTCGGTGGTGGGCCTGGTGGGCAACGCCGGCCAGGCCAACTACAGCGCCGCCAAAGCAGGGGTGATTGGTCTGACCAAGACAGCAGCCCGCGAGCTGGCCAGCCGCAACATCACCGTCAACGCCGTTGCCCCCGGCTTTATCACCACCCAGATGACCGAGAAGTTGGATCCCGGCCCTATCCTGGCGCAGATCCCCCTGGGGCGACTGGGATCCCCAGCGGAAGTGGCGGGGCTGGTGCGCTTTTTGGCGGCCGACCCGGCGGCAGCCTACATCACCGGGCAGGTTTTCGCCATCGACGGTGGCATGGTGATGAGCTGATCCTTCTACCAGGCCAGGGCCAACCCATCGGCACGGGGTTCGGAAGCCCCGATCAGGTGATCCCCATCGCGAAAGATGATCTGTCCCCGGCCAAAAAGGCCGTAGTCCTCTTCTGCAGCCACCACCTGCACCGCGTGGCCCCGCGCAGCAAGCTCTCCCACCACCTGAGGGGGGGCCGTGCTCTCCAGCGCCACCTGCGGGATCCCTTGGTCGAGAAGCACTCGCCAGCGGGGCGCATCCAGAGCCGCTTGGGGGTTCAGGCCGTAATCCACCAGATTCACCACCACCTGCACATGGCCTTGGGGCTGCATCGTCCCTCCCATGACACCGAAAGGGCCGAGGGGGATCCCATCTTTGGAAAGAAAGGCGGGGATAATCGTGTGGTAGGGGCGCTTGCGCGGGCCCACCTGGTTGGGATGACCGGGTTCCAAGGTGAATCCGGTGCCGCGATTGTGGAGGGCAATCCCTGTCCCTGGAACCAGCAGGCCGCTGCCGAAGCCGTCGAAGTTGGATTGGATCAAAGACACCATCAGGTCGCCATCAGCTGTGGCCAAGTAAACCGTTCCCCCCTGAGGTAGCCCTGGCTGAGCCAAGGGGATGGCCCTAGAACCGATCAACAGCCGCCGTTGCTGGGCATAACGTTTATCCAGCATTTGGGCGGGACTCACCCGCAGATAGTCGGGATCCGCTACCTGTCGGCTCACATCGGCAAAAGCCAGCTTCATCGCCTCAATCTGCAGGTGATAGCGCTCGCCGGCCTCGTAGGGGATCCGACCCAGCTCAAAACCCTCCAAAAGGTTGAGGGCCATCAGGGCGGCAATGCCCTGGCCATTGGGGGGGATCTCCCAGACGGTGTAGCCGCGGTAATCGGTATGGATGGGTTCTACCCAGTCGGCCCGATGTTCTGCCAAGTCGGCGCGGGACAGGAGACCGCCGGTGGCATCCGAAAAAGCCAGCAGCTTCTCCGCCAGCTCCCCCCGGTAAAAACTCTCGCCGCCACTATGGGCAATCTCCGCCAGGGTTTGTGCATGCAGAGGGCTGCTCCAGCGCTCCCCCGCCCGTGGAGCACGCCCCTGGGGGAAAAAAACGGCTTTGAAGGCCTCGTGGCGGGGATCTGGCAGCGGCAAATAGGTGGCCTCCGCCGCCTGCCACAGCTGGGCAATCCGGGGAGAAACCGGAAACCCCTCGCAGGCCAAGCGAAGGGCGGGCCCAAACAGGCGCTCGAAGGGCAGCCGTCCCCAGCGCCGGTGCAAGGCTTGCCAAGCCGAAACAGCCCCCGGCACCGTTACTGCCAACCAATCGTAAGCGGGAATCTGGCCGACACAGCGCTCCGGCGTCAGGGCAGCTGGGCTGCGACCGGAAGCATTCAAGCCGTGCAGCCGGCCCTTCTCCCCTCCCTCCCACACCAGCGCAAAAGCATCGCCACCAATGCCATTGGAAGTCGGCTCCACCACCGTCAAAGCCACCGCCATTGCCACGGCTGCATCCACGGCATTGCCGCCGGCCCAGAACATCTCCATACCCGCCATTGCCGCCAGCGGTTGGCTGGTGGCCACGGCTCCCCGTTTGCCCATCACCACCCGTCGCCGCGAGGTAAATGGATAGCGATCCAGGGCCTGCCGTAAAAAAACCGGTGCTGGAGAGAGAGGATCCTGCATGGGTCTGTGCTCCCTATACAGGCAAGCTCAGAAGTGCTGCCAACTCGGCAAAGCTGTCCACCACCGCATCGGCCCCCGCCCGGCGCAGTTCCTCGGCAGTGAAAGCAGTGGTGAGGCCAACTGCCAAGCAGCCGGCCCCCTTGGCGGCGCGGATCCCGTGGGTGGAGTCTTCGACCACCAAACACCGGCTGGGATCCAAGCCCACCTTGGCAGCCGTTTTCAAATAGGGCTCGGGGTCGGGCTTGGCCCGCCGAATATCTTCGGCAGTAATCACGGCGTCGAACCAGCGGTGCAGGTTAAAGCGCTGGAAAATCTGCTCTTGATCCCGACGGGTGGCCGAGGTGGTGAGGGCGAGGGCGGAGAAGCGGCGGCGGCTGGCCGCCAAAAACTCCAGCACCCCTGGCACCAGCGGCACCTCTCCCAGTAGTTCTCCAAAAGCCTTGGCCTTTTCCTCGATCAAACGCTGCACCAGCAGGGATCGTTCCGCAGGCGGGGTGTCCGTCAGGTGTTCTACGAGATACTCGAACATGTCCTGGTCGGTGCGCCCCTTAAACTGCAGGGAGATGGGAGCCAGATCCAGAGAGATCTGACAGCGCTGCAGGGCGATGACTCCGGCGCGGGCGTGGATCGGCTCCGAATCCACGATCACCCCGTCCATATCCAAAAGCAGGCCGGCAGTTGCGTCAGCGGCGCAGTTCCCGTGCGTGCCAGCGTTGCCCAGCAATAGAACTTTGGGTTGCATAAGCAGTCCAATGGCATGAGTCCCCTGCCTCCGTAGGCTGGAGAGATGAAGCAAGGGATGCTCCAGTTGCAGCCATCACTTCACCGCCTGAAACTGTCTCACATCCTCACCGTAGTCTGCAAACTCAGCATCACCCCACACAGGAGCCAAGAGAAATTCCCGCCGCACCTTGGCAAGCGGAGGAACGCCTGAGGCGACCTGGAACAGCCAAGCGCAGCCGCAGAAGCAGGAGCAAGAATCTCTTGTTTGGGTGGGGGCGTGTCAAGTTGACAAGCTCGTCCCTCCTTCTCTAGGATTAGGATCGCTGCATTTATGAGCGCCCCCATCGTCTAGAGGCCTAGGACACATCCCTTTCACGGATGCGACAGGGGTTCGAATCCCCTTGGGGGTATGGCGCAATGGCCGGCGGAGAAAATGAACCCTACAACAACTCCAGGCAGCCCAGGAGCCGAGGGAAGTTCTCGGCCTCCTGTTGCAACTTGAGCTGAGGCCAGACCCGGTTGTCCAATCGCTTGGGACTTGGGGGCGAGAGACTTACGGCTTGTTTTTCAGGTGCTGGCTACCAGAGCCTCAGCCGGAGCGGCAGCCACCAACTCATCTTTGATCAGCTCTGCCAAATCCTGCAGTTGGCGAATCGCCTCTGCTCCTTCCAGTTTCATGAGCTCCCGGTCATCCCGCATTTCTGTCCAGCTAATGGAGCATTCGGAAACCAAAAAGCGAATCAAGTGCCCCTCCCGTAAGCTGACCATGAAGGAGGCGCTCTCAAATGAAGTACCGCAGGTGTAGCAAGAAGCTGGATAGCCCCGCTTCTCCAAAACAATGGCCAGAGCCTGCAAACTCATCACCAGATCTTGAACATAGCTGCGGTACTGTTCCGCCAACCGTGTGAACATCACACTCCTCCCTACATGAATCGCCCGCTGTGGGGCTCAGTCTAGCCGAAAATGAGCCAACTAGTAATTTATGCTTATTCTGCTTGAGAGCTAAAGACATGTCTAGGATAACAACCGACAAACCCTCAAGGAAGTGATTAAAGCCACAGGGTAGGCAAAGTCTAGCCCACCAAGGTGTAGTATCCCATACTCGTCTTAACCAAAGACATCAAAATTTACCCCGACTCAAAACTTCTTACCTACTGGGATCCTCACCCAGTGCTTAGCTCAGTCTTTTCTCGAAATGCCCCGACGCAGTCCTTTTGTGGACAATTGCCTCAAAGCCCACTCCTACAGGGGTTTCAGCAGTGGGGAAGCAAGATGTAGTCCTTTGGGTTGGGTTGCCCTCTAGGTTTCTGAGCCTCTGCAAGAGGCTGGCGTGTTTGGAGTCAAGAAGGCTAAGTTTTGTAGACGAATGTGGAGCAAGGTGAGTTCCCGCCCAATTATGCTGAAAAACTCTTGGATGAAGCGAGGGATGCTTGAGAGGGAAGGGCTCAAGGTCGGCATCTGTTGTTCAGGAAAAACGAGTGACTTATTTTCAGAGTCCTCAAGCCATTCGGGATCGCTGTAAGTTGCTATTTGAAAGGGTTTTGGCCGGTGAATCGGAGCATTCTCGCCTCGATGCCGACTGCGTGACCGCCACGATCACGATCCCAGCGGGGAAATGCCCTTCCACAGGCGCTGGCGACATTCTCGCGGAGGATCCGCGGATCGCTTGGCCTGGCCGGAAAAGCGGCTCAAAGACCTGGATCCGCCGGAGCTCAGGTCAGATGTTTCTCCGCCCATCCAACGGCTCAGCGATGGCATGGTCTTCTAAGGGGAGATGGGCAGAGTTGTCCTCAAGAAGCTTTGTAAGAGCCGCATGGCCAGGTCGGGACGGGATCCCCAGTGGAGATGCAGGTAGGAGGCGTGCAGGCGCCGACCGGCCCAGCCTTCCTGGTGAGGCGGGGATCCCCAGATGTAGATTGGGTTGGGGGAGAGAGGGGTGCTGCGGGAGCGGTGAAATTCGTGCCCTCGTAGGCGATCCCCGGCCTTGGCCAGCAGGGTTGGGCGCAGGACAGTGGCCTCGCGGTAGCCCAGACACAGCCGGTCGCCCATGTCCACCTGGATAGGCAGCAGCCCGGCCAGGGGGTAGGTCTTTCCCTTGAAATCGGTGAGGGATCGTCCCAGCACCATCAGCCCGCCGCATTCGGCATAGAGGGGTGGATGGGCGGGCGGCGGTGGGCGGTGGCTTATTTTTTCGGAGAGGGTGGCGGCAAACAGTTCTGGGAACCCGCCCCCCAGCAGCAGGCCATCGCAGGGCTCCGGCGGCCACAGCCCCACCTGCAGGGGAGAGTACTCCAGCAGCTCGGCGCCACAGGCCCGCAGGAGATCTAGGTTGTCGGCGTAGTAGAAGTTAAAGGCGGCGTCTTGGGCCACCCCTACCCGAACCCGACGCGGTTGTGGGGAAATCTCTGGCCACAGCTCCCCCACTGCCGGCGGCAAGGAGCGAATCAAGGGCAGTAGCTCATCCCAATTCAGATGCTGCTCGGCCAGGTCGGCCCAGGTCTCCTGCCAGCGGGGGAAGTGATCCAGTTCTGAGACGGGCACCAACCCCAGGTGGCGGCTGGGCAGGCGCAGATCCTCACGGCGGGGAAACTGGCCCAAGACCGGGATCCCCGCCGCCGCTGCTGCTTGCTGTAAAATCTGGCCGTGCCGCTCCGAGGCCACGCAGTTGAAAATCACCCCGGCAATGGTGAGGCGGGGATCAAAGCGGCTCAAGCCGTAGAGCAGAGCGGCCACCGTCATTCCCAGGCCGCTGCCGTCGATAACCAACACCACAGGGATCCCCAGCAGGCGGGCCACGTGGGCGCTGCTGGCAAAAAAGGGTTCTGTCTCGCCGGGCAGGGATGCGGGCGCTCGTCCATCGAAGAGGCCCATCACTCCCTCTACAATTGCTCCATCTTTGCCTTGGCAGTGGTGGCGAAAGCAGCGCTGCACAAAGTTCTCATCGGTTAAAAAGGGATCCAAGTTGCGACAGGGGATCCCGCTCACCGCTGTGTGGAACAGGGGATCAATGTAATCCGGCCCCACCTTGAAGGGCTGAATGCGCAGGCCCCGCCGCCTGAGAGCGGCCAACAGAGCCAGCGTGACAGTGGTCTTGCCGCTGCCGCTTGTGGCTGCCGCCACCAGAATGGCCATCTTGCCCTACCCAAGGACTAGAACTCAATGCCGATTTGCGCTTTGATCCCCTGGTCGCGGAAAGGATGCTTGACCAAGGTCATCTCGGTTACCAAGTCGGCCCGGTCGATCAGGGCAGCCGGCGCGCCCCGCCCGGTCAGGATCACATGCACCCGCTCCGGTTTTTCGGCCAGGCCGGCCAATACCTGCTCCAGGGAGAGGTACCCCAGCTTGAGGGCGACGTTGATCTCATCCAAAAGTACCAGGTGGTACTCGCCGCTGCTGAGCAGCTCCCGCCCCTTTGCCCAGGCCGCCTGCGCATGGGCGATATCCCGCTCGCGATCCTGGGTTTCCCAGGTAAAACCTTCCCCCATGGCGTAAAAGGCGATTTTCCCCAGGCCCAGCTCCGGATGGGCGGCCAACTGGCGCAACAATTTGGCTTCCCCCGGATCCCAGGCCCCCTTGATGAATTGCACTACCCCCACCGACAAGCCTTGGCCGAGGGCACGGAAGATCATGCCGAAAGCAGCCGTGCTCTTGCCTTTGCCCTGCCCTGTATGCACGATGATCAAGCCCTTGTCATCGCGCATGCCCGATAGGCGCTGCCGCTGGATTTGCTGGCGGCGCTGCATTCTGCGGCGGTGCCACTGGTTGAGGTCAGTCTCTGTGCCCGCTAGAGACTCCGTCCCGCAATTGCCAACGCCAACAGCCTCAGGCTCTGTTGTCGAGTGGGATCCCCAAGCCGGTGCAGAGAGGTCAGACATGGCGGGTTGGGCCATAATCAGAGGAAATTCGGGTGGGCCGAGCAAGCTCTTCCCCAGCAAACTGCTTTTATCCTACCTCTGGCTGGATTGGGCTGGGATCATGAAAGAACCGGCTACCGCTTTTCGAGATAGCCTGCTGATGTACTCCTTCATCTGGGCCGTGCTGGCGGTAGGGTGTTTTCAAGTCCTGCCCCGTTTGCAAATTGCCTCTGCCGCCCAGTTACAGCCGTGGCTGGGGCCCGCCTATCTGGCCGGGCTGGGGGGATCCCTGTTGGCGGCCCTGGGATCGATGTTGGCCGTCTTGGCGGAAACAACCGCGGGCGCTGCCAGCAAAAGGCATCTGCATCGCTTGGCTTGGGCACTGGGGGCGGTTGGCTTTCTGGGAGTTCTCTTCCCTCTGGGCTTGGCGGGCGTCTTTTTTCTCAGGGCCGCCCAGTCCACCGACTGGTGGCAGGAGCTGTTGGGTTGAGACCGGCCCAGAGCGCATTTTTTTGACAAATGCGTCGAGGTTAGGGGTACCATAAGAACAAGTTCCGTTCTTTATCCAGAGCAGACTGAGGGATCAGGCCCAATGAAGCTGCGGCAACCGGCGGAAGTCTCCGCTACGGTGCCAATTCCTGCGGTTAGTCAGTAACCGAAAGATAAAGGCAATAAAGTTTTCTCTAGAGGATAGCCCTTTTAGGTGGGGGCTTTTTCTGGCGACTTTACCCTTTAGCGGCTCCCACAGCTCTGGTCGCAGCGGCGGAGCAAGGCTCTATCGCGTCAGTGGGACGAAGTCCTCGGGTGCGGTGGGTTGCTCTGGCAACTGCGCTGATCCACCGGCTAGGCCTGCCTTTCTGGGTCCTGGCCGCCGATGAACGGACAGGTGGGCCTGGCTTTCTGGCCTGAGCAGGCTCCCAGTTTCATCTGTTTCGTCTTAAGGAGAGGTTCGTTGTCCAAGTCGTTTTTGTTTTCCTCGGAGTCGGTGACGGAGGGGCACCCCGACAAAATCTGCGATCAGATCTCCGATGCCATCGTGGATGCCCTCTTGACGGCGGATCCCATGAGCCGGGTGGCGGCAGAGGTGGTGGTGAATACGGGCATGGTGATCCTGACCGGGGAGATCACCTCGCAGGCGCATGTCAACTTCACCCATCTGGTGCGGGACAAGGTGGCCGAAATTGGCTACACCGACGCCAAGAACGGTTTCTCTGCCGATAGCTGCGCGGTGTTGGTGGCTTTTGATGAGCAATCTCCCGATATTGCCCAAGGGGTGAACGTGGCCCTGGAAAGTCGCGCATCCAGGGAAGATCAATTCGACTTGGTCGGGGCCGGGGATCAGGGCTTGATGTTCGGCTTTGCCTGCGACGAGACCCCTGAGCTGATGCCCTTGCCGATCAGCTTGGCCCACCGCCTCAGCCGCCAGTTGGCCACTGTTCGCAAAAACGGCACCCTGCCCTATCTGCGCCCCGACGGCAAGACGCAGGTGACGGTGGCCTATGAGGAGGGGCGTCCGGTGGGTATCCACACCCTGCTCATCTCCACCCAGCACACGCCCACCATTGGCGCCATCACAGAAGAGGCGGCGGTGCAAGAGCGCATCCGCGCCGATCTCTGGGAGGCGGTGGTGCAGCCGGTATTTGCCGAGCTGCCCATCAAACCCGACAGCCATACCCGCTTCCTCACCAATCCCACCGGCAAGTTCGTCATCGGCGGCCCGCAGGGGGATGCCGGCTTGACCGGCCGCAAGATCATCGTCGATACCTATGGCGGCTATTCCCGTCATGGGGGCGGGGCCTTCTCCGGCAAGGATCCCACCAAGGTGGATCGCAGCGCCGCCTATGCTGCCCGCTATGTGGCCAAGAACATCGTGGCTGCCGGCCTGGCGCAAAAATGCGAGGTGCAGGTTAGCTATGCTATCGGGGTGGCCCGTCCCATCAACCTTTTGGTGGAAACCTTTGGCACAGGGCGCATCCCCGACGAAGATCTGCTGCGGCTGGTGCAGCGCCATTTTGACCTGAGGCCGGCAGCCATTCTGGCCCAGTTCCAACTGCGAGAGTTACCCCGTCAACGGGGAGGGCGCTTCTACCAAAACGTGGCGGTCTATGGGCACTTCGGGCAAACCCACCTGGATCTGCCCTGGGAGCGCACCGACAAAGCTGCGCTGCTGCGGGAGGAAGCTTTCGCCGGGGCGGCCGCCGTCCTAGCCTAGGCAAGAGTTGGGATCCCCAGGCGGCGACAGAGACGGTTTGGGGGCCCTCGGTTTTGGCTCTGCCAGGGTGGCGACACAGGGGGGCAGCTGGGTAGCCCTGTACTAAGCGCTCCGCACCGCTGACGCGAGTAGTACGGAGCGGAAAAGCCTGTTCGCGTTAGCGGGACGTAGTCCTTGAGCGACTTGAGTCGCTCGCCAATGCTATGATTACCAATCCCAAGCAAGCACCCACCCCGGTGAAAGACCCGGACAGTGCTGTAAGTCAGCAAGTAAGCGGAACCTTGAGACTTGGTTCCAAGGAACCGTCTAGGGGCGTCTTGACAGCGCCTTTGCGAGTCCGTCTATGGACTGCGTAAGAATCCCCCGACTAAAGTCGGGGGAGTGTCAATCCTATCCCCCATCCCGACAAGCTCTGCTGTGGCGGGAGTACGCCGGAGTTGGTGATGGCAAGGATCCCTGAGGCAAAATTGCAAACTCACCGAGGCTGTCCTTGGGATGGCTGGGCAGGATCCGAAGGGTCGGCAAGCTGCAGCTCCAAAGTTACCAAAAGCTCCGTCCCGCCAGCGCGAGCCGCCGAGGAGGTTGGCGGGGCAGGATGCAAATGAACGAGCAGGTGGCGCAGCTTGGGCGGGAGATCCTGCAACTGATCCAACAACAAGTTTAGAGATATGGCCGATTCTCTGGAAAACAGGGATCCCGCCGGGGCTACGGGTGGCAAAGGAGAACGGGCAAGGGCATCCGCAACCAAAGACCGGATCAGCTCCTGCTGTTCCCGCCACAGGGATTGGCTGATTTCTAGGGGAAAGGTGAGGTGAGGAGCGCCGCGGCGCTGCCAGAGGCGGAGGATCTGTTCCACAGAGGCGGCCTTGTAGCGCCCCTGGTAGAGGGCTTCCAGCAGAGCTGCCGGGATCCAAGAGGCCGGGAACCGCTGGCTCCAGCGCTCCACCCACACCTGGCCGGGCTGCCCCTCCAGCTCAAACCCGTAGCGCTCCAAAAAGGTGGCGGGATCCATCAGGCAGGGCCCAAGGAAACTCAACCCAAGGCTAACCCAGATCCGGCAAGATAAAGGGGAGATAAAGCTTTCCTTCCCGGATCCCGCAAGACGGCTCTCGTCCTAGAATACCGCTATTGGCCTTCCATGCAGGCTCTGTGAAGAGGCTATGAAGCTGCGGTACGGCGAAGACTCAGTGGTCAACGGGCCCCAGCTCCAGCGCTGCCTCCAGAGCACGATCGCTGTCGGGAAATTGCGCCAGCAGCCGCCCTAGAAAGGTGGCATCTCCCGTCAGGCCGTACAGACTCATGAGCACATCCCCGGCATAGCGGCTCTGCGGGAAGCGGGCCAGCAGCTCATTGCCGGCGTAGATCGCCTGGCGGGCATAGCCGTCCCGCAAGGCTTTGGCTTCCAGAAAGTAGCGATCTCCAGGGTCGCTGGGATCCACGTAGTCGGGCAGCGGCGTGTCGAACAAGCTGGCATCTTCGGTCACCCCTGGGGGAAAGCCCGGCAGCGGATAGATGGCTGCCGTCTCGTCGGGAGGGTAGGCGGTGTACTGGCGGTAGAGGATCACCACCTGCCAGTAAAGACTTTTCTCTTGCAAGTGGGCAGGGGCGCTGGGATCCGCCAGCACAGAGCCGAGCAACTCTGCTGCCACAGCATGGTGATTGGCCCGCTGATAGTTGGATAAGGAACCATCAGAAGCAGCCGGTCGGGGCGGTGTCCTTTCCTCGGCATCCAGGCTGAGGCCAGCAGCGCGGTTGCGGTTAAACAGCCACAGGTAGCCATTGCGCCAGCCGTCGGCAGCGGCCCAGTGGGCGGCCAGTTGATAGCGCTGCTGGGGGGTGGAGCGGGCTTGCCACCGCCTCAATTCTCGCCAGCGTTTTCGTTGGGCCTGGATTTCCGGATCCAAAGGGGTGCGGCTGCCGGGTTCTGGATCCCAGTCGTAAAGCCAGTAGCTGCCATCCAGCAAGGGGTAGCGCTCCAACACCGCATCCAAAGCCAGATTTTCCGTCAACCGGAGGGCTTGGTCGTAGCGGTGCTCGCGGGCGTAGCGCACCGCCAGCGCATAGCGGACGGCGGCAGCCAGAGGATGATCCCCGTGGCGGTCGAGAAAAGCCTGCAACTCGCCGGGGGTTGCGCCGCTGTCTAGGAGCAAAAGCAGGCGGCGGCGCAAGACGTAGCGCATGTCCCCATCGCCAAAGGGCTCCGCCAGCCAGTTGGCCAAAAGGAGCAGCGCCTCCTCCCGCTTGCTTTGCCACTCCAAGGTGCGCGTCAACCAAAAGAGGGCATCGTCGGCGCCGGGGTGATCCGGGTAGGCGGTCAGCCAAGCCCGCCAAAGGGCCTCTTCTTCTGCCGGGGGGAAAGGCCGCGGGATCGGCTCGCCGGTCTCGGGATTGTGGGGGGAATAGCCAAAATAGCTGCCCCCGCGAATGCGGGCATATTCCCGGCAAGCTTGGGTAAAGCGGGAGTTGGGAAAAGCCTCCGCCAGCTGCAGCAAAACCAAACCATTGCTGATGCCGTGCAGAGCGGCCAAATCCTCGTTGAGAGACCTCTGCAGCAGCGGCTCCCCGACGGGATCCCCCTTGATGTAGAGCAGGGCCGCCGCCAAAAACCGCTGTGGGTCGGCATCATCGGCCACCACACTGCGCAACAACACCTGAGCACCAGGGTTGAGGGTTTCCGGCTCCGCTATCTGCAGCAGAAAAAACTCTCGAGATGAGGGTGGCAAACCTTCATACAGAGGGCGCACCGCCTGCACTGTTGGCTGTTCTAGGAGCAGCACCTGGTCGGCGCGCCCATAAAAATCGATGTAAGAGGTGGTACTCCCCTCAACCCGCTGCCGCACCGCCTGCACCTGGGATAGCGCCCAGGATGGGATCCCTTCCTCCTCATAGGGCAAGACGCTCAAGAGTTTCTTGGCCCGCTGTGGAGGGCTGCTTTCCAAGGCGGGGATCAGCACCCCGTAGACCTGCTCTCGAAAGGGAAATCCTTCTTGGGTGAGCAAGCTGTTGAGCCAGTTGAGATTGAAACTCCACTCCGGGCTATCGGCTTGGATCCCGGCCAAGGCCAGCTCGGTGAGGCGCTGCACCGACTCTGGCCGATCCAGCCCAAACAGCTCGTACTGGGGCGGGATCTCCTGACCGCTGGAGTAGTCGTAGCCCCCGAACAACGCCGCTGGGGCGAAAAACTCAGCCGGATTTTGCCGCAGCCGATCCTCCAACCACCAGCGGCTGTAAGGCAGGCCATGGCTTTGTAAAGTGTAAAAGGCGTAGCTGCGGCGGCTTGGGTCGGCGGATCCCCCCCAGCGGGCTAGCACAGGATAGATCAGAGGAAACCAGCGGTCGCTTGGGCCGGGATCGAACGCTGCCACATCTTCATAGCCGGAGAAAGCGGCGTACCGATAGAGGATCAGATCCCGGTGCATCTGCAGCCGTAGCCGCTGCAGTAGGACGTAGCCCCCCGCTCCCAGCCCCGCCAGGAGGCCGGCGGCGAGGGCCAGCGTTGCCACAGGACGAAGGGGAAAGCGGCGGGACGAGGGCGCAGCAGGCGGGGTATCCGGATTCATAAAACCCAATCCAAGTCCAGGCGGGCGTCCCCACTCTACTCGATTCTTTCCGAGCGCGGATAGAGGGCCTACAGCCATTTCGGGCCGGCCGCTTTCGATCACGGCTGCCGACGTAAACACCACACGGCTCCGGGCACGTCGGTTTCTCCCTCTCGCCGCAGGGTAAAGTTCTGATGATAGACGGGATCCAGCCCTGCCCGTTCTGCCTGCCGCAGCACGTAGGCGGCGGAGTGGGCAGAGCGCCCCGTGGTGGATCCCAGCTCGTAGCCGGGGACGGATCCCTGCTCGACGGTGAAGGCCAAAAGCCCGCCGGGATTGAGCACCCGCCCACAGGCCGGCAAGACCTGGCCCAAATCCCCCAGATAGATGAACACATCTGCCGCCAGGAGCAAGTCGTAGCGCTCTGAATCAAGCCGTGGCCATGGCCTTCGCGGCCTTTAAAATGAGGTAATCTAACATGCCGGTGTTCTCTTCGCCGCGGTAGTTACAAGTGGAGCGCACCAGCCACAGCCCCTTCCGAGTTCGGCAACAGAGGTTGAGCAGCGTGCGAGCCAGAATTTGTTGACGCGCCTGTAGGTCTTGGGCCGCGTCGAAAACCTCCCCATCCCACTCCGGTGTCAGCACACGGCTGTTGTAAAGCACACGCCAGAGAGAACGGGACCAAAGCGGATTGGTGATGTCGAACCAAAACTGGTAATCTGCCTCTAAACCTCGATTGATATAGGCCACCGGCGTCGCCACCACCAGGTAGCGGGAATAGTCGGGCTCAAAGCGTCCGCTGCTGGGGGTTTGTCCCGAGCGGATCATGGCCAAAAAGGCGGCATCCCCTTCGGTAGGGAAGGCCCGGCGAAACCGTTGCGCCGCCTCTATCAGCACGCGCAGCAGCTCCTGATCCTGAGGGGAGGAAATCACCGGGGCCAAGTGATCGGCAAAAAACCGCTGAAAGAAGACGGCCAATGAAGGCCCAGGAGGATAGCCGCGTAGCCAATCGAACAATCGCTGGTAGCGCTCCAGGTTGGCAAACCCCACCCGCTCCGGCTGCCGTACCGCGGTTCGGGAACGCAGAGAACGACCCACCGGATCCCAGGTATCTTGGGCCAACAGGGCTGCCCGGATGGGATCCAGATCCAACACCCAGCTCAACAGCAGCCGCCAGGCCGGCAGGGTGGGAAAAGCGCCCCACTCGGGATGGGCCAATTCCGCTGCCGTCAGCACTGCGCGCACCAACGGGTAGCGGATCAACGCCGGGAAAGGGGCGATCGGCAAGACCTCCGGCAATTGCTCCTGCAGCCTCAGGCTCACCCCCACATCCATACGCGGCAGCAAAACAGCAATGCGAGAGGCCGGGATCCCGGCCCGCAAAAGCTGCCGGATCTCAGCAACCATCCCTTCCACCGCTGTAAACAGAGTCTCTCCCTCCAGCACCTGCACCTTCGGCGGCTCTCCCCCCTTCGGTTCGGGCAGCGAATGCGAAAACTGGGGATCCAGCACCCGCACAATCTGCACCCCCAGCCGAATCATGCCGGCCGAGCCGCGATAGCTCCTCTCCAGAAGCTGAACCCGGGTGTTTTCCATCAAAAAGTCAGCTACTGCCTCCGGGATCCCGGTCAACGAGACTCCGCCGCCGAGGGTGTAGCTAAAAAACTGGCTTTGCAGATGGGCTTGCCCTTGCCGGTAAAACTCCAGCGCCACCCCGCAACTGTCTTCCGCCTGATCCACGATCAGGTGATCCCACTCCTGCCAAAACTCCGCCAGCGGCAAGATGTACTCACCAAACAGCCGGATCTGCAAGCCAAAATCCAGGGATCCCAGCCGCAACCCCACCTCCCACAGCCGCTCCACACAACAGCCCATCGCCTGCAAAGCCTCTGCCCGCCCCGGATCCCCCTCCGCCGGCCAGGCCGCTGCCAGCCGGGATCCCACCGCTTCCGCCGCCAAACCCGAAGCCCCCGCAATATAGGCAGCACTGCTGATCTGATCCCAGATCTGGAACTCCTTGAGCCCAACGCCGGCAAAGACTTGCCCATGCCGCGGGCACAAAGCGCAGGCCCGTTGGCAGAGAAATTGAGTCAGATCCTTGGCCAAGGGGATCGGCTCAAACTGAGGGGGCAACTGCGGGAGGCGGGCACACACCTGCGGCCAATGATCGGCCAGAGAGCGCCCCACCCGCTGCAAGAACGTCTCGATCCGCCACGGCCCCACCAAACCCAAGCTGGACTGCTGCAAGCGCCGCAACACCTCATCCGCCTGCCGTTGACTCCGCACCAAAAACAAGATCCGCGCCGGATCGGATCCCGCCTGCAACAAACTCCAATAGCGCTCCACACAAGCCTGGGTCAGCCCACTGCCTGCCCAGCCCAGCACACTTTGGAAGGGATCCCGCCAATGGTTCCTCATTGCTTCCACCGTCATTGGCCTCCCCAACCATTTTCTCGGCAAAAGACTGGACAAATAGGCCTTCGCTTCATTATGATTGGTTTTCGTTGCCAACTAAGCCCACGCGCTTCGGCAACCCAACGTACTGCTATTCCAGATACTGCCTCTTTGCAGGCAAGTCTGAGCAGTTCTAAGCAAAAGCAGTTTGGCGTGTAACTTCAGGCCGAGCTGAGCAGCAGGCCCAGTGCTGTCCAGATTGGCAGGGATCCTAGCCTCTCCCTGCACTGTTTTTTTGCCTGAGCCAGCAGACTTAGCCAGAGTCTGATTTTCCTGCCGTCACGCTGCTGCTCTACGCATCTGGCTGACCCAGCCAAAGGGCTCCGTCTCGACGGCTAGCTGATTGTCGGAGTGAGCCGGTTCTGAGTTGATGAAAACGAGTCGTGCAGGCTCGAGGGGAGGTTCTTGTGGCACTTGGCATCCTTGGCAGAAAAGTCGGCATGACCCAGATCTTCTCTCCAGAAGGGCTGGCCATTCCGGTCACCGTTGTACAGGCCGGGCCTTGCACGGTGACCCAGATCAAAACCCAAGCCACAGATGGCTACAACGCCGTTCAGTTGGGCTACTTGCCCACTGCCGAAAAGCATCTCACGCGGGCGCAGCGGGGCCACCTCAGCAAAGCGGGGGTGGCAGAGCTACTGCGCCACCTGCGGGAGTTTCGGGTTGACCAGCCAGAAGCCTACCAGTTGGGGCAAAAAATTACCGTTGAGATTTTCTCCCCCGGCCAATTGGTGGATGTGGCGGGCACCTCCATCGGGCGAGGGTTTGCCGGCTATCAGAAGCGGCACCACTTCGGCCGTGGCCCCATGTCCCACGGCTCCAAAAACCACCGCCGGCCAGGCTCCATCGGCGCCGGCACAACTCCAGGCCGCGTCTTTCCGGGGATGCGCATGGCAGGGCGGCTGGGAGGTGGCCGAGCCACCACCCGTAAATTGCAATTGGTGCAGGTGGATCCGGAGCGGGATCTGCTGGTGATCAAGGGTTGCGTGCCCGGCGTGGAAGGGGGGCTGCTGGAGATCACCCCTGCTAAGCAGGTGGGCAACAGACGTTAGGCAAAACCAAGGCTGACCGGCATCCGCGAAGACGAGGAAACCATGGCAAGTTGTGTGGTGAAAAATTGGCAAGGGGAAACGGTGGGCAGCGCCGAGCTAAGTCTTAAAGTGGCTCGTCCCGCAACAGCTCCCCACATCCTCTATCTGGCTCTGCGCCGGCAGATGACCAACGCTCGCCAGGGCAACGCCCACACCAAGACCCGAGCCGAAGTGCGGGGTGGCGGTCGCAAGCCTTGGAAGCAGAAAGGTACCGGTCGGGCTCGCGCCGGCTCCATTCGCTCCCCCCTGTGGCGCAAAGGTGGGGTGATCTTCGGCCCCCGCAAGCGGGAGTACAACCTGGCCATGAACCGCAAAGAGCGGCAACTGGCCCTGCGCACCGCTCTGCAAAGCCGGGTGGAAGACCTGATCGTGGTGGAAGATTTCCAGGAGCAGCTCAACCCACCCAAGACCCGCGCCGTGGCCCAAGCTCTGCTGCGCTGGGGAGTGATGGAGGATCAATCAGCTTTGCTCATTGTTGCCGAACGCTCGCAAGCTGTAGAGCGGGCCGTGCGCAACATTGCCCGCGTCAAGCTGATCGGCCTGGATCAGATCAACGTTTTTGATCTGCTCAACGTCGATTGGGTGCTGATCACCACCTCTGCCCTGGAACAGCTCAAGGCCCGCTGGGGATCCGGCGCAGCAACAGAAGCTGTAACCCAAGCCGAAGCCGCCGAAGGTCAAGCTCAGCCAGAAGATCCAAAAGCGCAAGCAGATCAGGCGGATCAAGAAGTTGCTCCAGCAACTCTCCAAGAGCCAACAGATCAGGCTGTAGTCGAGGAAGAGTTGCAGGAGCAGGACAGTGCCCAGCCACCAGCCGTAGAAGAGGCCGAAACAGCCGCAGCAGAGGAGGAAGACGATGACTGAGAGCAAGCGGATCCTGGCCGATATCTTGTTGCGACCCGTCATCACCGAAAAGGCAACCGCCCTGATGGAACAGCGCAAATACGTCTTTGAAGTGATGCCCACCGCCACCAAGCCCCTCATCCGAGCCGCCGTCGAGGAGATGTTCGGAGTGCGGGTCACCTCGGTCAACACCCTAAAGCTGCCCCGCAAGCAACGGCGGGTGGGTCGCTTTGTTGGCTATCGCACCCGTCCCAAGCGAGCCATCGTCACCTTGGCCGAGGGAGATTCCATCACCCTCTTCCCGGATACCTAGACCCTTTGATCCCTTGTTACTAAGCCGCTACCCCTAGTCCTCCACCCCCACCCGAGCCATGGGCATTCGTACTCTCCGACCGTACACCCCCAGCACCCGTCACATGACGGTCTCTGACTTCGAGGAGCTGTCCCGTGACGAGAACGGCAAGCGGCCCAGACCGGAAAAGTCTCTGCTGCAATTTCTTCACCGCAAGAAAGGGCGCAACAACCGCGGCGTCATCACCTGCCGCCACCGGGGCGGCGGCCACAAGCGGCTTTATCGCATCATCGACTTCCGCCGCGACAAACGCGGGATCCCGGCCACCGTCAAAACCGTGGAGTACGATCCCAACCGCAGTGCCCACATCTGCCTGGTGGAATACGAAGACGGTGAGAAACGCTACATCCTCGCTCCCCGTAACCTACAGGTGGGATCCACCATCATGGCCGGGCCTGAGGCCCCCTTTGAGATCGGCAATGCCATGCCTTTAGAGCGGATCCCGTTGGGAACGGTGGTTCACAATGTGGAGCTGTATCCCGGTCGCGGCGGGCAGATCGTTCGCGCTGCCGGGGCTGGAGCTCAAGTGGTGGCCAGAGAGGGCAAATATGTCTCCCTTAAGCTGCCCTCTGGCGAAGTCCGCATGATCCGCGGCGAGTGCTACGCCACCATCGGCCAACTGGGCAACGTCGACCACAACAACCTCAGCCTGGGCAAGGCCGGTCGCAGCCGTTGGTTGGGGCGCCGTCCCCACGTGCGTGGCTCGGTGATGAACCCCGTCGATCACCCCCACGGCGGCGGGGAAGGAAAAGCACCCATCGGTCGCAGTACCCCTGTCACCCCTTGGGGCAAGCCCACCCTGGGCTACAAAACTCGTAAGCGCAACAAGCCCAGCAACAAGTTCATCGTGCGCGGTCGCCGTCGTGGAGGTCGTCGCGACAGAGGTGGGAGAGCCGCTCAATAGCAATCTGCTGGCCATCCGTATCCTCAAGCGTTTTCGAGGCTGAATTGCTTGTCAAACTGTCGAGGTTCTTATGGGACGTTCGCTAAAAAAAGGCCCCTTTGTGGATGCCAAGCTTCTTCTCAAGGTGGAGAAGATGAATGAGCGCAACGAGAAGCACATGATCAAAACCTGGTCGCGGGCCAGCACCATCCTGCCGGTGATGATCGGCCACACCATTGCCGTGCACAACGGCAAGCAACACGTGCCCATCTACATCACCGATCAGATGGTGGGCCACAAGCTGGGCGAGTTTGTTCCCACCCGTACCTTCCGCGGCCATGCGGGTAGCGACAAAAAAGCATCTCGCCGTTAACTGAGCGGCTGATAAGGAGAGCGATCTAGTAGGAGAGCGTTATGGCTGATTCATCATCGGATATTAAAGCGGTAGCCCGCTACATCCGCATGTCCCCCTTCAAAGTGCGGCGGGTGCTGAACCAGATCCGAGGGCGCACCTATGCCGACGCCCTGATCCTGTTGGAGTTCATGCCCTACGCTGCTTGTGAGCCGGTGCGCAAGGTGCTGCGCTCGGCGGTGGCCAATGCGGAACACAACAGCGGCCTGGATCCGCGGGATCTGGTGATCAGCCAAGCCTACGCCGATCAGGGGCCTGTGCTGAAGCGGTTTCGCCCCCGCGCTCAAGGTCGGGCCTACCCCATTCGCAAGCGCACCTGTCACATCACCATCGCCGTCCGGCCTATAGAAGAAGCTGGAGCAGCAACAACTTCCTAACCTTCCCTATTCCCAGACCTCTACCCCTCAACCGACAACACCATGGGACAGAAGATCCACCCCACCGGTTTCCGCCTCGGCGTGATCAAAGAACATCGCAGCCGCTGGTTTGCCGATCCGGCCCGCTACCCGGCCTTGTTGCAGGAGGACGATCAGATCCGCGCCTACCTGACCAAGCAGTTGAGCAGTGCCGGCCTGGCCGACATCCAGATTGAGCGTAAGGCGGATCAAATTGACCTCGAGATCCGCGCTGCTCGCCCTGGGGTGGTGGTGGGTCGGGGAGGATCCGGCTTAGAGACTTTGCGCCAAGGCCTACAAAAAGAGCTGAGCTCACGAGGTGGCGGCGAACGAACCATCCGCATCAACGTTGTGGAAGTTACCCGTGCCGATGCCGAAGCAGCTTTGCTGGCGGAAAGTATTGCCCAACAGCTGGAACGGCGGATTGCTTTTCGCCGCATCGTGCGCCAGGTCATCCAGCGGGCGCAGCGGGCCGGTGTACAAGGGATCAAAATCCAAATTGCCGGTCGCCTCAACGGGGCCGAGATCGCCCGCACCGAATGGACGCGGGAGGGGCGGATCCCTTTGCACACCCTGCGGGCCGACATCGACTACGCCGAGCACCTCGCCCGCACCACCTTCGGCATCATCGGGGTCAAAGTTTGGGTCTTTAAAGGAGAAGTTCTGCCCGGGCAGGAACGTCCCGAACAAAAGGTTCCCCTGCAACAGCCCAAACGCCGGCAGCAGCGGCGGCGGCCCACCTTTGAAGATCGCTCGGCAACAGCAGAGACTTGAGCGTCGGCTAGGGATCCCATCGGTTCGCCAATGATTGAGGAACGGCTATGTTAAGCCCCAAACGCACCAAATACCGTAAGCAACAGCGCGGGCGCATGAAAGGCAAAGCGACCCGCGGCAACCGCATCAACTTTGGGGAATACGGCCTTGTGGCCCTAGAACCCGCCTGGATTACGGCTCGGCAGATCGAAGCCAGCCGTCGGGCCATGACGCGCTACGTCCGGCGAGGCGGCCAAATCTGGATCCGCATCTTTCCCGACAAGCCTGTTACCCAACGGCCTGCCGAAACCCGCATGGGATCCGGCAAAGGCAACCCCGAGTATTGGGTTTGCGTCGTCAAGCCAGGCCGCATCCTCTTTGAGATGGGAGGAGTGCCTGAAGCCACGGCTCGAGAGGCCATGCGCCTGGCCGCCCAAAAGCTGCCGATCAAAGTCAAGTTTGTAACCAAAGCCGACTTTGAGAAGCCGGAACCTGCCCAGGAAGCAGTTCCGGAAACCCCAGAACCGGTAGCTAGCCCTACCTGAGGGAGGAGAGTCAACCATGCCCATGCCCAAAATTGCCGATGCCCGTGCCCTATCGGACGAGGAACTGAGCCAGGAGATCTACGCCGTCAAAAAAGAGCTGTTCGAGCTGCGTTTGCAGCAGGCCACGCGGCAGTTGAACCAGCCCCACCTCATTCGCCTGCGCAAACACAAGCTGGCTCAACTGCTGACCGTTGAATCCGAGCGCAAACGCGGCAAGTTCTTGCCCTCAACTCAGACCCAGAAGGAGGAGTAATGCCTGCTCGCGAAAAGATCGGCGTTGTTGTCAGCAACAAGATGCAAAAGACGGTGGTTGTTGCCGTGGAAAACCGGGTTGCCCACCCCAAATACGGCAAAATCGTCGTCAAAACCAAAAAGTTTAAAGCCCACGACGAGGAGAACCGCTGCCAAGAAGGGGATCTGGTGCGCATCACCGAAACCCGTCCCCTCAGCCGCACCAAGCGTTGGCAAGTGGCCGAAATCTTACGGGAGGTGAAGAAACTATGATTCAGCAGCAAACCATGCTGACGGTTGCCGATAACACCGGCGCCCGCAAGATGATGTGTATTCGCGTGTTGGGCAGCAGTGGCCGCCGCTACGCCAGCTTGGGCGATGTGATTATCGGCGTCGTCAAAGATGCCCTGCCCAACATGCCCGTCAAAAAATCTGACGTCGTCAAGGCCGTGGTCATCCGCACCGTCGATACCGTACGTCGCCCTGACGGCATGTGCATCCGCTTCGACGACAACGCCGCCGTGATCATCAACAACGACGGTAACCCCCGTGGGACTCGTGTTTTCGGCCCTGTGGCTCGCGAGCTGCGGGAGAAAAACTTCACCAAGATCATCTCCCTTGCTCCGGAGGTACTCTAGATGGCCCGCCCCCTCAAGCCCAGCCAAATTCGGCGCTTAATCCGGCAACCCGGCATTCGCAAGCACCGCAACAGCCTGCGCTACAAAATGCGCATCAAGCAGGGGGATACCGTGCAGGTGATCTCCGGCGATGACAAAGGCAAAATCGGCGAGGTGCTGCGGGTTTTTCCCGAGCGCAACATGGTTGTGGTGGAAGGAGTCAACATCGTCACCTACCACCGCAAGCCGCAGCGAGAAGGGGAAAGTGGCCGAATTGAGACCAAAGAAGCCCCGATCCACGCCTGCAAGGTGATGCTCTATTCCAAGAAGCAGGAGGTGGCCAGCCGCATCCGCTATCAAATCACCGCCGATGGCCGCAAAGTCCGTGTCCTCAAGAAAACAGGCGAGATCCTCGACTAAGTGTCCCTTGAAGTTGACTAGGGCTCTGACCCAGCCCAGAGCCAAAAGGAGAAGCCACCATGCCGCAACGCCTGCAAATCCACTACAACACTGTCATCGTCCCCAAGCTACAAAAAGAGTTGGGCTACACCAACATCCATCAGGTGCCCCGCCTGGAGAAGATCGTCATCAACCGCGGCTTAGGGGAAGCCTCCCAAAATGCCAAAGCTCTGGAGTCCTCCATTGCCGAGATCAGCGCCATCACCGGCCAGCGTCCGGTGATCACCCGCGCCAGAAAGGCCATCGCCAGCTTCAAAATCCGCAAGGGCATGCCGGTTGGCCTGATGGTAACCCTAAGGCGGGAGCGCATGTATGCATTTTTGGATCGCTTGATCAATGTTGCCCTGCCCCGTATCCGCGACTTCCGCGGCATCAGCCCCAAAGCCTTCGACGGACGCGGCAACTACACCCTTGGCATTCGTGAACAACTGATCTTTCCGGAAATTAACTACGACTCTGTAGATCAGCTGCGAGGTATGGATATCTCCATCGTGACCACTGCTAAAACCGATGAAGAAGGCCGTGCCCTGCTCAAGGCGTTTGGCATGCCCTTTGCTTCTTAGGTTTGCCTATCCTGAGTTTTCTTGATCGATCTTCCGAGGAGCACTGACCCACCGATGGCCCACACCAACGACACGATCGCCGACATGCTCACCCGCATTCGCAATGCCACCCTGGCTCGGCACGAGTCGGTGGCAGTTCCGGCCACGCGCATGACCCGCAGCATCGCTCGCGTTCTTCATGAAGAAGGGTTCGTCAGCGAATGGAAAGAGGAAGGAGAAGGGATCCAAGCCCGCGTGGTGTTGCGGTTGAAGTATAAAGGCAAAGGGCGCAACTGCAGGCCCATCATCAACGGCTTAAAGCGAGTGAGCCGGCCGGGCCTGCGGGTTTACCGCAGCCACAAAGAGCTGCCCCGCGTATTGGGCGGAATTGGGATTGCCATCATCTCTACTTCCAACGGCATCATGACCGATCGGGAGGCTCGCAAACAGGGCATTGGTGGCGAAGTACTCTGTTTTGTCTACTAGGTTCTCAGTTTTCTCTTGTCAGGAGTTTTTCCCATGTCTCGCATCGGTAGACGCCCCATCGCCCTTCCTGCCAAGGTGGAGATCCAGATCGACGGCCAGCACATTGCGGTGAAAGGCCCGAAAGGACAACTGTCCCGCAGTTTGCCTCCCCTGATCACCGTCCGGCAAGACGCTCAGATGCTCACGGTCAGCCGGCTCAACGATTCCCGTCCCGCCCGCCAACTGCACGGCCTCTGCCGCACCCTGGTGGCCAACATGGTAGATGGGGTATCGAAGGGATTTGAGCGGCGGCTGGAGCTGGTAGGTGTCGGTTACCGCGCTTCCACCCAAGGCAGCAAGTTAATCCTGAACGTCGGCTACAGCCACCCGGTGGAGATCCCCTTTCCCCCCGGCATCCAAATGGCCGTTGAAGGAAACAACATCGTTGTCGTCTCAGGTATGGATAAAGAACTGGTGGGCAACACTGCCGCCCGCATTCGGGCCGTCCGGCCCCCAGAGCCCTACAAGGGAAAAGGGATCCGTTATCTGGGAGAACAAGTTCGCCGTAAGGCAGGTAAATCGGGCAAAGCCAAGAAGTAAATAGCCTATGAAAACCAACCGCAAAATCACCACCCAACGTCGCCATCGCCGCATTCGCCGCAAGGTCTTTGGCACTGCCGAGCGGCCTCGCCTGGCTGTGTTTCGCTCCCATCGACACATCTACGCCCAGGTGATCGACGATGTAGCTCAGCATACCCTAACCTCTGCCTCCACCCTGGACACGGAGCTGCGCGAAAAATTCAAAGAGACCGGGACGGCCACCCAAGAGGCGGCTGCCTTGGTGGGCCGCTCAGTTGCCGAGCGGGCCTTGCAAATGGGTATTTCTCGCGTGGTTTTCGATCGGGGGGGCAAGCTTTATCACGGGCGCGTTCAAGCGCTGGCAGAGGCTGCCCGAGAGGCGGGGTTACAGTTCTAGCTACTGAGGAAAAGGCACATGGCTGAGCAGAGAGAACGTCGCAGAAGCAAAAAAAGCCGCGAAGAGCAACCCACCGAGTGGCAAGAACGGGTTATCCAGATTCGGCGCGTCACCAAGGTGGTCAAGGGCGGCAAAAAACTGAGCTTTCGCGCGGTGGTGGTGGTCGGCAACGAGCGCGGCCAAGTTGGAGTCGGCGTGGGCAAAGCCAACGACGTGATCGGGGCCGTGCGCAAGGGAGTGGTGGACGGCAAAAAGCACCTCATTGAAGTTCCCCTCACCAAAGGATTGTCCGTCCCCCATCCCATGCGGGGGGCAGGTGGCGGTGCCGCCGTCTTGGTGATGCCAGCAGCTCCCGGCACAGGCGTCATCGCCGGGGGAGCGGTGCGCACCGTTCTGGAGTTGGCAGGTGTACGCAACAGCTTGGCCAAGCAACTGGGATCCAGCAACCCCCTCAACAATGCCCGTGCCACCATTGATGCGCTGCGGCGGATGCGAACCTTTGAACAGGTGGCTCAAGATCGAGATATCGATGTGCGCCGCCTATTCAGCAAGTGATGAACCCATGATATAGAGCAAGGGAGCTGGAAGCCATGCGACTGGAAGACATTCGACCTCAAGCAGGTTCGAGGCGGCGGCGGCGGCGCCTGGGCCGTGGCGTTGCTGCCGGGCAGGGAGCCTCCTGTGGCAAGGGGATGCGAGGGCAGAAGGCCCGCAAGGGAGGCAGCACGCGACCCGGCTTTGAAGGCGGCCAGACCCCTCTTTATCGGCGTTTGCCCAAGCTTAAACATTTCCCCCGCTACACCCGGCGTCTGGAGTACACGCTGATCAACCTGCGCGCCTTGACAGAGCTGCCTGCCGGCAGCGAGGTTAGCCTGGAAAGTCTGATGGAACGGGGGATCGTGACCACCAACGATGGCCCGCTGAAGATCTTGGGAGATGGGGAAATCGGCGTGCCCCTGACGATCAGGGCGGCTGCCATCACCCCCTCAGCCCAAGCCAAGATCGAGGCAGCCGGCGGCCGGGTCGAGCTTGTGGGATCCCAAGCCGCCGGCTCCTAGATGGGCCGAGGTTGGCAGCATTTCATTTTGCCGACTTCCCCAGCGGAAGCGTAGAGTGGTAAGTAGCTCACCTGGCCCTTTGCTCCTGCGAGGTTTTCTTTACCTATGGCTGACACACGAGGCTCTGCTCCCTCCGCCCAAGAGACCTTCATGCAGATGGCGATGGCCTCTGGCCTGCGCAGCCGTCTGTTGCTGACCCTAGGACTGTTGTTGTTGGTGCGGCTGGGCATCTACATTCCGATCCCCAGCATTGACCGGGCCCGCTTTGCCGCCGAGGCCGCCAACAGCCCAGTGTTCGGCTTTCTGGATATCTTCTCCGGAGGCGGTATCTCTGCCCTCGGGATCTTCGCCCTTGGGATCCTGCCCTTCATCAACGCTTCCATCATCATGCAACTGCTGGTCTCGGCCATTCCGGCCCTGGAGAACCTGCAGAAAAACGAGGGAGAACAGGGGCGGCGACAGATTTCTCAGTACACCCGCTACGTTACTTTGATTTGGGCCATCATCCAGGGCATCGGCATCTCCTTCTGGGTGCGGGAGTTTGCCAACACCACCAATGAGCTGGCCTTTATGGCCTCCACCACCTTGGCTCTGGCGGCGGGATCCATGTTCGTCATGTGGTTGGGGGAAATGATCACGGAAAAGGGGGTGGGCAGTGGCCCGTCGCTGCTGATCTTTGTCAACATCGTGGCCACGCTGCCCCGCGCCCTGGGCCAGACCATCAGCTTGGCCCGCGCCGATAGCAGCACCATCGGCGGCATCTTGCTGTTGACGGCTATCTTTTTGGCCACCATTGTCGGTATTGTCTTTGTCCAAGAGGGCAGCCGCAAGATCCCGATCGTCTACGCCAAGCGCCAGGTGGGCAACAAACTATTCCGCGAGCAGAAGAGCTACCTGCCCCTGCGGCTAAACCAAGGGGGGGTGATGCCGATCATCTTCGCCTACTCGGTGATGTCTCTGCCCTTGGCTTTGGCTCAGTACACCCAGAACCTAACGTTGGTGCAGGTGGCCAACTTTTTATCTCCCACCTCCTGGTTTTACATTCCCTTCTATTTCGTGCTGATCCTCTTCTTCAGCTACTTCTATGCTTCCTTGATCATCAACCCGGTGGATCTGGCGCAAAACTTGAAGAAGATGGGGGCCAGTATTCCAGGGGTGCGACCGGGCAAGGCTACGGCTGAATACATCGAAGGGATCCTCAACCGGCTGACGCTGCTGGGAGCCCTATTCTTGTGTGCGGTGGCCATCATCCCGACGACGGTGGAGCGGGCGACCGGCATCACCACTTTCCAAGGTTTGGGGGCGACTTCGCTGCTGATTTTGGTGGGGGTGGCGATCGAGACCTCCAAACAAATCCAGACCTATGTCATCTCACAACGCTACGAAGGGATGGTCAAGCAGTAGTGCCGAGGTTGATCTTTTTGGGGCCGCCGGGGGCGGGCAAGGGTACACAGGCGGAGCGGCTGGCGGCCATCTACCACACGCCCAAAATTTCCACAGGCGATCTGCTGCGGGCAGAGGTGAAGGCCCAGACCCCGCTGGGATGCCAGGCCAAAGTATACATGGACGCGGGAGAGCTGGTGCCCGATGAGGTGTTGATCGGGATGGTCAGAGGCCAGTTGCAGCAGTCTCCAGAGCAGGGTTGGATCCTGGACGGATTTCCTCGCACCCTAGCCCAGGCGGAAGCCCTGGAAGAGCTGCTGCGCGAGCTGGGGCAAGATTACGACTGCGTCCTCAACTTGGATGTGCCGGACGAAGTGGTGGTGGCCCGTCTGTTGGCCCGGGGCAAGGAACAGGGGCGCAGCGATGATGCGGATCCCTCGGTGATTCTCAAGCGTTTGGAGGTCTATCGGCAGCAGACGGCTCCCCTGATCGATTTTTATGCGGCCAAGGGGCGCTTGCAGCGAGTCAACGGCAACCAGCCGATGGAATCCGTACAAGAACATCTGCAGGCTCTTTTGGACGGCTTCAGGAGGACAGCGTGATCAGACCAGGAGCTGAGAAGCAGCGGCGGGGCATGCAGCTCATCGAGATCAAATCTCGCCGCGAAGTGGAAAAAATGCGGCGGGCCGGGCGGGTGGTGGCCCAAGTGTTGCAGGAGATCGCCGAGCGCTTAGAGCCGGGCTGGACGACGGCAGATATCGATGCCTACGCCGAGCGACGGGTGGCCGAACTGAACGCTCTGCCCAGCTTCAAAGGCTACTACGGCTTCCCGGCCTGCGTCTGTGTCAGCATTAACCACGAGGTGGTGCACGGGATCCCCAGTCCCCGCAAAGTGGTGCAGCCGGGAGATGTGGTCAAGGTGGATTTCGGCGCCGTTGTGGAGGGCTGGCATGCGGATTCTTGCCTCAGCATCGGCCTAGAACCCCTGAGCGATGCAGCCCGGGATCTGATCGATACTGCGGCCAAAGCCTTGCAGACGGGCATCGACCATGTGTGCCACGGCGTCTGGCTGCAGGATGTTTCGGGTGCCATTGAAGATTACATCGAGGGGCGGGGCTATTCTGTGGTGAAGCAGTATGTCGGTCACGGGGTGGGGCGCAACCTGCACGAAGAGCCGCAATTCCCCAACTATCGCACCCGCGATCTGCCCAATCCCAAGCTGCGCTCCGGCATGACCGTGGCCATTGAGCCCATGGTGAATGCAGGAGGAGAGGCCACCCGAGTGTTGTCGGATGGGTGGACGGTGGTGACGGTGGATGGCGCTTGGTCGGCTCAGTTCGAGCACACGGTCTTGGTCACCGAATCGGGAGCAGAGATTTTGACCGATCGCACGCCTTTTCAGTCCTAAACTAACCAACCCCGATACGGAGCGGGCTTTGGGTAGCCCTGCAGTTGGCAAGCCAACAGCCCGGGCCCCCTCTCTCCCCGTATAGGGGGGGAGGGGTCGAGACGGTATAGGGACGGGCTCCTGCGGTTTCTAGCTGAAGGATCCCCTAGTGAAGGACTGCAACAGCTAGGATAGAAGAGGTGGAGTATTTTTTCACTTCTTAACAGCGCGTGTCGTCGCGGCTGTGAGGAGTGGGTTGCTCACTGTGTCGTTTTTTGGGAGGTCTCCTTGTCTAAGGAAGATGCCATTGAAATGGAAGGGGTCGTCACAGAGTCCCTGCCCAACGCCATGTTCCGGGTGGATCTGGATAACGGCTTCAACGTGCTCGCTCATATCTCCGGCAAGATTCGCCGTAACTACATCAAGATCCTGCCCGGAGATCGGGTCAAGGTGGAGCTCAGCCCTTATGACCTCAACAAAGGGCGCATCACCTACCGCCTCAAGAAAAAGTAGGATCCCCGGCGGGGGTTGCTGCTCATGAAGGAGCTGAGCCAAGTTTTCAAGACCGGTCTTTGGGTTGCAGCCGGCGGGGTGGGCGCCCTGGCCGTTCTCAACGCCTGGATTGCTTCTCGCACCCAGCCTTTGCCCAGCCTGTTGCCGGGAGAGGAGAGGCACCACTTTTGGCGGGGCCATCGCCTGTTTTACAAAGTGGCGGGATCCGGCCAGCCCTTGTTGCTGCTGCACGGCATCGGGGCCGGCTCTTCCAGCTACGAGTTCCGCGCCATCATGGCGGAGCTGAGCCAGCACTATCAGGTTTATGCTTTGGATTGGTTGGGTTGGGGCAACTCGGAGCGCCCCGATCTGGAGTACACCGGTTATCTCTACGCCGAGCTGATCGGGGATTTTGTTCGGCAGGTGATCGGGCGGCCCTGCCACGCCATCGCCAATTCCCTCTCGGCAGGATTTGTGCTGCGCTCGGCCCGGCTGCAACCTCAGCAGTGGCAGAAGCTGCTGCTCATCGCCCCCCTGGGAGACAACAGCCTTATCCCCCCGGCGCTGGGGATCCCTTTGGCCGAGGCCCTCTACGGCTTCCTCAGCCTGCCTGTGTTGGGGTTAGCCTTTTACAACGGCATCACCGCCCCCTGGAATATACGTCTGTTTACGGAGCAGAGCCTGTTCTCGCCGGGGTATGCTCTGGAGGAGGCGGTGGTGGATTACTACTATCAGGCGGCTCACCAGGCGGGGGCCCAATTTGCTCCCCGTTCTTTTTTGACCGGCAAACTCAATTTGCCCATTCAAGACGACTTTCGCGTTGTGGCCAAACCCATGGCTTTGGTTTGGGGGGAACAGAACCGCCTTACCGGCCTTGAGCAGGTGGAGCGGTATCGCGCTCTGCGGCCAGAGGTGCCGGTTTACCGATTGCCGGGAGCTGCTTTCCCCCACATCGAAGCGCCGCAAGCTTTTTTATCGGTGGCTTTGCGCTTTTTAGCCGAGGCCGATCCTGCCCTGCCGGGATAGACCTCAACGCCCCAGGCGTCGCATCCGTTGGGGATGGGATACGCTCCGCCATCAGGTGGGCTCGCCGGACTTGTCTTCCCAGGGGTCGATATCCGTGGGCGTAGAGGGGGGAGGAGTGGGCTCGGGAGGAGAAGGAGGAGCTTCCTCTTTGGCGTACTCTTGCTCCCATTCCGGTTGTTCAGAGACAGGAGGCGGCTCGGGCCGACGGGGAGGCGTCGCCTCGCTCTGAGGTTCCGGCTCTGCTTCGGCGTAGGGGTCTTCTTCTGCGCCCTCCTCGTACTCCTCCTCGTATTCTTCTTCGTAGTCTTCCTCAACAGCGGAACCCTCGACCGCACTGGGCAGGGCAGGGGCAGGACTGACTCCGGATTCCCAAGGAGGCTTGCCGAGTCCCAGGGTTTCCAAGATTCCCTTGGCCAGTTGGGTCAGGCGGGTTTCGGCGCCATCGGCAACAATGAGGCGCTCGCCGCCAACCGAGACGATCTCATCAGCCGGAAGCAAATAGGTGCTGAGGATAAAGCCGGGCAAAAAGGTGAGGCCAAGGTTGGAGAGGATTAAACCCGTGATCAGGCCGGAGACGGAGTTAAATTGAAAATCTTTGACCTTGCCGAGGCGGATCCCTTCTTCCGTAACCACCTCGCTGCCAACCACCCGGCTCAGGCCTTCCAAATCCAAGTCGTCGAAAACCTCATCGTTGGGGACGAGGATGGCATCCTGGCCCAAGGCCGTCACTTGCCGCAGCTCCAGCAACCGTGGGGATCCGGCAAAGGCTTTCTCCAGCACCCCCAGCACCAGCACTTGCTTGGCTTCCAGATCTGCCCAAACTTCGCTAACTACTCCGAGCCGGGCCGCATTGACCTGGCTGATCACCTGCGTTCCCAGAACCTGTGACCGCCGACGAACCTCTGATCGCACCAGCGCAACAGATCCTTTCCCAGTCGTCATGGTGGTTTCCCTGTCGTAAGTCAAAATGTTCGCGTCGTTGGGCTGCGCGTCTGGCGCAGATTGCCAGAATCAAGTTAATAGTACCATTGCCTGTCTCCTCCCTCGCGGGCTGCCCAGATGGGATCCCGGCCAATTGCCTCGCTCCAGGCCAAAAACCGCTCCGCCATGGCCTGCAGGGAATAGCGCTGTTCTGCATGGTGTCGGCAGCGGCTGCGGTCGATGCGATCCAAGTTTTCTACAGCCCTGGCCAAGGCCGCCACGTCGTCTGGATCCACCACCCAGCCGGTCTCGCCATCGCTAACAATTTCCGCTGGCCCCCCACGGCGGTAGGTGATCACCGGCACGCCACAAGCCAAAGCCTCCACTGCCACCAGGCCAAAGGCTTCCACCCACTTGGGGGTCATGACCAAGGCGGAGCATTGCCCTAAAATTCGCTGCATTTGCGATGTGGGCAGAAACCCTCGGTAATCCAGTTGGGCCTGTGGGTACTGTTCCTGGATCTGCTGCCAGTAGCTTGGCTCTTGCAGGTGGCCCAGGAGCACCACCGATCTTCCCGTCTTCTCGGCCAGGGCAGCACAGTCTTCCAGGCCCTTTTCCGGAGCAATGCGGCCAATCCAACACAGGGATCCGTTCCCTTCGGGCACAAAGTCGTAGCGGCTGAGATCAACGCCGCAGGGCAGATAGACAAAGGGATCCCGACCTGCCGCCATCTGGGCGCGGGCAAAGGCAAAGGTCTGGGCTTGGGCTCGCGAGTGCACCGCCAGCCGGCCAGGGTAGGTCTGCGCAATGTGCTCCAAGGCCTGATCGACGGCGTCGCTGAGGGATCCCATGCTGACGATGTGGGCCACCGGGGTGCGGAAAAAATCCGTCAAATAAAACGACAGCCAATCGTAGCTCCAGTTCACAATCAGATCGAACTGGTCTTGCAGTTGGGCAGCCCGCTGCCACAGATTGGCCAGCAGAGAGGGGGTGTGGATCTGAACCGGCTGGTCGCGGCGCTGGCTTTGCGCATAGGTCGGGGGAAGGCCGGTTACCGCCTCGATCACCTCCACCGGCAATGCGTCGATTTGGGATCCCTCGGGGGCCAACACCCGCACCTGGGATCCCATCTGCAGCAAGACACGGGTCAGGTTGGCAAGATTGAGCTCCACGCCGCCGCCAGCCCCCGATCCGAGCGGGCCAACGGGGGTGGAGACAAACAAATAGCGCAAGTAGCAACGCTCCCTGGGTGGCCTCATTGGCTCAGCCCATTACCTGCTTTTGCAGAAAGCTGGCTACCCGCCTAGGATTGGCTTTTGGCTACGAAAATCTCCTCCTTCTCCACCTTAACTTTGTAAGCGGTCAGGTCGGCCTTGGCCGGGCCCCGGGTACGGCTGCCATCGACAGCAAAGGCCGAGCCATGACAAGGGCAGACAAAGTTCTCCCCCCGCCAGTCCACGTCACACCCGGCATGGGGACAAGCGGCATCCAGAGCCAGGAAAGAGTCTTCTTTTTGGGGATCCTTGACCAACCAGAGGGTGGCGGTGTTCTTTCCAAAGGCGTTTTCCACTTTGAAGGGGCCATCTTTGAAATCGGCGAGGTTGGCCACTTTCACAAACTCTGGTTCAGGAGCCTTGGTTTCCCGGGCAAGGGCAAAACGGCGCCGGGCCAAGGCCGGTAACAAACCCGCCAGCGAGCCGAAACCGAGAGCCAACCAGCGAAGAAAACCGCGACGATTGTTGTACATGGCTATGTGTCCCTAAATATCTGCCAAATGTCGGTCGTGGGCCAGCAACAGCCTGCCCCGCAAGGGATCCCAATGCAAGTGCTGCCCTTAATATTTTGTTACGCCAAGACAGTTTCGGCCAGAGCTGAGCCCCATTTTTTCTGGCCAAAGTCCGCAGCAGGCATCTGGGTTGCTTCAATCTGTTGGCGCCGATTGCGGTAGCGAGGCGGAGTCCGGCAGATGGGTGGAGCTCTGGTCTGCCCTGCTCTCTAATCTGAGCAAGGGGAGCGTCCGGGATCCCTGCCAAGGATCCAACACATCCCGAATCAGCACCTCTTGGATCCACACCTGCAGGATGGCCGCCAAGGGCACAGCCAAAAACAGGCCCAGCACCCCGAAGAAAAAGGCCGAGGTAATTTGGGCCACCAAAGTCAGAGCCGGCAAAAGCGACACCTGCCGCGACATGACGATGGGGGTGAAGACGCTGCTTTCCAACTGTTGGATGAAGATGTAGAGCCCCAGCACCGCCAGCGATTTCCAGGGGGCATCGGTGAGGGCCACCAGCATGGGGGCGACCACGCTCAAGGTGGGGCCGATGTTGGGGATGAAATTAAACAGTCCCGCCAGCACGGCATTGGCCAAGGTTAAAGGCACGCCCAAAATCCACAGCCCAATGCCGCTCAGCAGCATCACCAGGCTGCTGGTGAAGAGGATCCCCACCAGCCACCCTCGCAGGGCCAGCTCGCAGCGCTTGAGGATGTAGCGGACGCGGGGGCGGTAAAAGGCGGGGAAAACCGAGACAAAGGCGCGGCTGTAGGCCTGGGGATCCACCAACAGCAGGATGGTGAGGATGATGACAAACAACAGATTGAGCAGGGTGGCAAAGAAGGCGGTGAAGGACTGGGAGAAAAAGTCCCGCACCTGGCGCACCAACTCAGTGGCCTGGGGCACGAGGCTATTGGCCAACTCCCGCAGCGTCGGCAGCTCAATATCCGTCGGCAACGAGAGGATGAGGCTCTCAAATAGCCGCTGCGCCTGCACGATCCCGGCGGGCACCCCATCGGTAAACAGCCGCCGCAACTGATCCGCCAGGGGAGGCACTACGATCAGCCCCACCAGAATCGCCCCCACCAGAACCGTCAAGCCGGTGATGAGGAGCGAGGGGCCGCGGCGAAAGCCGTAGCGCTGCGGGATCTGAGCCAGGGTGTCCAAAGCTACTGCCAAGACGATGGCCGCAAACACCAATAGCAGAATCTGCCGGATCTGCCAGAGCAGAACCAACAGGCCCAGCAGCGCTGCCAGCCCCAGCCAATGGGCGAAGGTCACCGCAGCTCACCTCCTCTCTCGTCCTGTCGTCGCCTATTCTAGATGGGATCCCGAGCATTCCCATGGGGAAGCGCCGTATGCGCGATCTGGATCCGCAAGCAATGGCTCTGGCCTTTGATGGCCTCGACTTCGGGACAGAATCCTTTCCTGCCGAGGAAGTCCCTCTCCTCTCGGTGGGGGGAGTGTCCGGCTACTTGAAGTCGCTGCTGGCCGGGGATCCCTACTTGGCCAGGCTGTGGGTGGTTGGAGAAGTCTCCAGTTGCCAGCGCAACCGCAACGGCCACCTGTTTCTGACCCTGGTGGATCCGGAAAGCGGCGACATCCTCAAGGGGGTGATCTGGCGGAGCCAAACTTCCCGGCTCAGCTTCTGGCCAGAAGTGGGGCAACAGGTGCTTGCGCTGGGGCAAATCGGCATCTACAGCGGCGGCAGCTACTACCGCCTTGTTATCTGGCAACTGCTGCCGGCGGGCGAGGGGCTGTTGGCGTGGCGCTTGCAGCAGCTCAAGGCCCGCCTGGCTGCCGAGGGCCTGTTCGACAACCAGCGGCCTCTACCTACCCACCCTCAGTGCATTGCCGTCGTCAGCTCTCCCGACGCCGCCGGCTGGGGCGATATCCGCCGCACCCTCAACCAGCGCTACCCCGGGCTGCGGGTGCTGTTTTCGCCGGCCCAGGTGCAAGGGGAAGCGGCCCCGGAGTCGATCGTGCGGGCCATTCGCCGGGTGGAACAGGATGGGCGGGCGGAAGTGCTGCTGATTGCCCGGGGGGGTGGATCCGGCGAGGATTTGGCTTGCTTTAACGATGAGCGGGTGGTGCGAGCCATTGCCGAGTGCCCTATTCCGGTGGTGACGGGGATCGGCCACCAGCGGGACGAGACCTTGGCGGACTACGCGGCCGACTACGCGGCCCACACCCCCACAGCGGCGGCCGAGCGGATCGTGCCCGATCTGCGGGAATTGCAGCGCCAGGGATCCCAGTTGCGTCAGAAGTTGATCGAACGCACGCTGCAGGCTTTGGAGAGGGCACGGCGGCGCTTCCAGCACACCCAGCGCCATCTCGCCCAAATCCATCCGGAGCGGCTGCTGCAACAGGCGCAGGAGCGCTTGACCCAACGGCAGCAGCGCCTAGTGCAGGCGGTGCGCCACCGCTTTCACCATCACCAACAGCGCCAACAGGCCCTCCAGGAGCACCTGCAAGCCCTCGACCCTACCGCCGTCCTCAGGCGGGGCTATGCCCTGGTGCGGGACGAACGGGGATCCCTGGTTCGCACCCACCACCTACCGCCGCAGACCCGGCTGAGGATACAACTGGCCTCGGGAAGCCTCTGGGCCCGAGTGGAGGAGAGCCATGAGCCGCCGCAAACGTGAGGATCCCTGGCGCTACGAAGCAGCCATCGCCGAAGTGGAAAGTCTGATCGCCCAGATCGAATCGGGAGAGCTGGATCTGGCAGAGGTGGTGGAGCGCTTCCAGCAGGCCGCCCAGACCCTAAAGCGCTGCGCCCAGTTTTTGGAGGAAAAGCGGCAGCAGGTGGAGATCCTCATTGAGGAGTTAGGGCCCGGCGAAGAAGAGTCGCGCGAGTTCTAGAGCCGGGGGGAATGGGGCAGCCCAAAAAACTGGGCAAAGGCCCCAGGTGCCCCTGCTGCTGTTGCTCAACGGCGGCAAGACTTGACGAAGGGGGCGGCGCCCCTGAAGATGGTCAAGTTGTCAAGATCTCTTGGGGCGCCCTCTATGTCCGCCAAGATCTTGGATGGCAAAGCCTTGGCCGCCCGCCTGCAAGCGGAGATGGCCGCCCAAGTGCAGGCTTGGCTGCCGCGGGTGGGGCGTCCGCCGGGATTGGCGGTGCTGCGGGTTGGGGAGGATCCCGCCAGTGCAGCTTACGTGCGCGGCAAAGAGCGGGCCTGTGAGCGGGTGGGCATCGCCTCCTTTGGCCGCCATTTTTCCGCCCAAGACTCCCCCGCCCACCTGCTCGACGCCATCGCCCAACTCAACCAGGACGAGCGCGTCGATGGCATCCTCGTGCAACTGCCCTTACCCCCCGGCTGGGATCCCATCCCGCCCCTTCTGGCCATCGACCCCGACAAAGACGTGGACGGGCTTCACCCCCTCAACCTGGGCCGGCTGCTGCGCGGCGAGCCCGGCCTGCGCAGTTGTACCCCCCTGGGCGTGATGCGCCTGTTGCAAGCGGAAGGGATCCCGATTGCCGGACGAAAGGCGGTGGTGGTCGGTCGCAGCATCCTGGTGGGCAAGCCCCTGAGCCTGATGTTGTTGGCTGCCGATGCCACCGTTACCCTGGCCCATTCCCGCACCCCCGACTTAGCCGAAGTAACCCGCGCCGCCGACATTGTGGTGATGGCCGTCGGTCGCCCCCACTTGCTCAAGGCAGAGATGGTAAAACCGGGAGCCGTGGTCGTCGATGTAGGCATCAACCGTATCCAGGGCCCCGACGGATCTGAGCAATTGGTGGGAGATGTGGATTACGCGGCAGTCAAGGAGTGGGCCGCCGCCATCACGCCCGTGCCGGGTGGTGTGGGACCCATGACGGTAGCGATGCTGCTGGCCAACACCCTAGAGAGCTACAAACTGCGCAGCCACCTGTAGCTTGGAGACTGCCCTAAGGCTGCAGGATCATCGACCAGGAGCCGCTCTCCTCATTCCAAAACGGGGCCAGAGACTCTCCCACCACGTTCGGCCCCCAGTAGCGGCGGGTTCCATCGAGGACAAAAGCCACCACAATGTCTCCGGGGCCGATCTGCAGCGGCTCTTCCCCCAAGCTCAGCACCAATCCTTCGCTACCGCCTTCTCCGGGCGCAAAATCCCAGTGGGCCGTTTCTGGGTTGAGCAGCCGCCCGCCGCTGCGCATCAAGATCACCACCCGCACCGGATGGGGGGTGCGGTTGCCAACACGAAAGGAGCCTGTGCGGGCAGAGGTGGGGCCGGTCTGCGAGGGTGAGGCCGCTTCTGCAAGCAGAACAGGAGCAACATTCCCCTCAACCGAGTCTTCTAGAGCTTCCGGCGTCGGTCTCCCCAGAGTTTGTGCTCTCAACCCCTGCACGGCAACGCTCACCCCAAACAAGGCGGCAGCTAAAAACAGGGATCCCTTGCCTTTCGCAGTCATGTTCACCGACGGCCCGCCGGCAAGAAGAGCGGCAACAGCTTGGGCAATGCGGTCAGGAAATGAGGGGATCAAGGCGAACATCAGATTACCGCAACCAGGAATGCTACATACCAGATGGAGAAAAACCCGAGCGGCCACCCTCACAGCGTCGGTGGGGTGGGCACGGAACAGGACGATTGTTCAGCTACGTTAACACCTTTATTCTCTTAATTCTCTTCAAGATTTCAACATTCTCTCGAAAGGCGCTGCCCCACGCCAGCTTGAAACCGGCTGGGATCCCTTCTAGGGGTTGACCGCTCGGCATTGCCAGCCTTGCAGCTTGCGCTCGTACACCGTTCGCCGTTGGGGATAGATCGAATCCCCCTTGAGCTGCAGGTGATCGACCTCAGTCGGCTGCAACAGGAGCACCACAAAAGTCGGAGGCGGCCATGAAGCTTTCTCTGGCGGCAGCTTTTGAACAAAAGCCTCGGGCGAGGCAAGAGGCCCCTTGGGTTCCGGCCAAAACCAGAGGAGCCGTCCTTTTTCCGAGATCTGTTGCCACAACTGCTGCCGCTGCTGCTGCGCTTCAGGATCCGGATGATCGGCGGTGATGGCCTCCAGAGTGCCGGCAATGCGAAATTGCTCGCGCGTCTTGCTGAAATACCAGCAGATCTGAGCCAGCGGGCAGTGGGCGATCTGGCAAAGCTTCTCGCTGCGGCCGTCCACCGCCAACTGGATGCGGTCGGTGTCCCCCAAAAACCCCCGAAAAACCACCGTGCGGTTACGCGGATGCCCCTGGGGATCCACTGTAGCCAGTTGCAAATAGCGTACACCGGGATCGCTGCGGTTGCGGTGCAGGGCCGCCTGGAGCAACATCCGCCAAGAGGGATCCCTGGCTAACGGGTTCATGGGGGTGCCAGCCAAGACTTCAACTAGGGAGGGGGAGGAGCCTCTGATTGCGAGTCTCTGGCGCACCCCGGTGAGGACTCCGGCTGAGTAGCGCGAACGGCATTGGGATCCGGCACAGTTGGGTGAAGAGAATGAAAGGGATGTTCCAGCCAGCCCTCCGCCAGCCCCTCAAAGCGTTCTGGCACCGGCTGCTTCACCGGCAATTTTTGGAGCACCAGAGCGAGATACTCGCTATACCAAGGGGAGCGGACTTCCCGCACCTTATGCCACACCGAGCGCGACATCAGCAGCGTCCGCTCCACATCCTGGGCGCCCAGCTTGAGCAAAAACTCCTCCCGCTCCGGTTGGTAATCGGTGGAAGCCAAGGCCAAAGCCTGCGGGGGATAAGCTTGGGTGAGCTGGGCCATCTTGGCCATGAGCTCAGGATAGAGCCAGGTATAGGCAGGGTGAACTGTGAGTTTGGCCACGTGCGGCTGCTGCCCCGTCCGATCCAACTTGAGGTTGAAATAGCCAATGGCGGTTTTCCGCTCGGGCTCATAGACACACATCTCCACCCGTTCCGTTTGGCTGATGGCACACTTGGCCCGTTCCAAAAGCCACTCCAGTGGGCTGGTGCGGAAGTCGCTCACGTCGCGGTCGTACACCTGGCGCACAGTGGCCGGCATGGATCCCGTATCCAGTTGATAGATGGCGTAGGCATCGCGGTTGGTCACCGGCACCAGGTTGGGCAACTTGGCCTCGTGCCGGCTGAGAGCAGCCAGAATCTCCGCCGGGATCGACCAATAGGTGATCTGAGCCAAGGGCTGGAAGCCGTTGTGTCGGTAGAGGGCCATTGCCCCCTTATTGTGGATGTTCACCTCCAAAATCCAGGTGTGGGCCTCGCGAAAGTGCTCCGTGCAGTGCCTGAGCAACTTAGACCCGATTCCCTGCCGCTGGGCCGAAGGCGCCACCGCAATGTGATCCACCCGCCAGGTGCTGCGGGAATGGTTAAAGGGAGAAACTTGAATGACCCCCTGGATTTTGCCCTCCAGCTCCGCCACATGGACGGTAAACATGTGCTGAAAGCGGTTGGGAAACAGGCTCAGGGTTCTCAGGGGGCCATACCACTGACGTAGCCGCCGCACCTGGCGACGAATATCCACCGAGCGGCTGCTGTAGTCCTCCTCAAAGGCTTGCGCCAGGATCTCCTCCACCGCCTCCAGATCCCCCAGTTGAGCGGGGCGGAGAATCAGTTCGGGAACCTCGGTAGGGGCTTTGGAATCTGGGTCGGGCTTTGCCGCAGGGTTGTTCATGCCAAAGTGTAGGCGGGAGAATATTCAAAGCATAGCTCAGGCTCCCTTTCTAATTCTAACTGAGGAGGTCGTTGCTGCCATAAAGTTCATGATTATCGGGTTTTGCGTTGGCGTTTGGCCAATTAAGCCCCGGCATCCAGCAACGCCAAGTTGCGGAAGGTAAAGCGCTTTTCCACAGGGCCGGTTTCCGTCTCTGTTTGAATGCGTCGCTCCGAGAGGATGTAGTACTTGCCGACTTTGGTGTAGAGATCCTCAAATTGGCTGCGCCCGCCCTTTTGCTCACCCGTTTGGGGATCGTGATAGACGGAATCGTAGCGGTGAGAGAGGTAGCCTTCGCCCGTGTCGTGGCTGCTGAAGGTGTGGATGGTCACCACCACCCCATGAATATGCCGATGCACCAGGGTTACTTGGTTGTCGCGCACGTGGTAGCGATCCCCTTCGGCTTTGCCCCCCACCAGGATCTCCACGGTGCCATCGGGTAGGGTCTGCCCATAGCGGAAAGTGTTGTTCCCGTGGGTCTCGGCAAAGCTGCGGCGCACCCGGTGAATGGCAATTTCCCAAAGTTGATTGTGAATGGCTTTCCGGGCTTCCTCATCCTCCACGCCCGTAACGGTGGCCTTTAGGTCTGCCCCCACTCGCACCTGCCCCACAAAAGTGCGCTCCCCATCCCAGTAAGTGACCTCGGCGCTATAGCCCGGGAAAGCGGGATCCCAGGTGTAGCGATTTTCATAGGCGGCCCGAAACAACTCTTGGGCAGAGACTTGAGTGGCGATCATCGACTGTCTCCTATGGCTATTGCAAGCATTTCTCACGAGTATCATACTGCTTCTGGCTGCTGGGCCCAACCCAGTAGGAGTCTATATCTAACATGGGGCATCTTTTTTGGGGATGTGCGGAGACCGGTCTGCTTCTTTCGGCGTAACGTAGGGCACTTCCAGATGGGGCTTGGATTCTGTTGGCGCCGGCGGAATAGGATTCTTTGGCCGAGTTGCCCCAACTGCTGCCGCAAACTGAGGAACTTGGGTAAGATAGGGGCAGAACTTCTCTTCCTTCCTCTACCAAGTTTCTGGTTGCCCTTTTGGCTGCTTCTCTCTCCAGAGTATTTCCCGGAAGAGGCTTGCTTGTGTGCTCTATATTTTCTGTGGCTGAGGAGGAAGATTGGGAGAATTCACGGCAGAGTTCCAGCACGTCAGCAGGGTGGAATCCTTAGTTACACCCTCACCCGAAATGATGGGGCCAGTGCTGCAGATAACTGGCAAGCAGCCCTTGAGCGGCCACATTCCCATTGGCGGGGCGAAAAACTCTGCCTTGGCGATTATGGCCGGATCCCTTTTGGCTCCTGAGGCTTGCCGAATTCACAACGTGCCGCGTCTGCTGGACATTGAACGCATGGGGCAGATCCTGACCACCCTGGGGGTTAAAGTGTCCCATGTGGGCAATACCCTCGACCTGGATGCCAGCTCCCTCAAAACTTCCCAAGCTCCCTATGAATTGGTCAGCCAGTTGCGGGCCAGCTTTTTCATCATCGGGCCCCTGTTGGCGCGGTTGGGGGTAGCCAGAGTTCCCCTGCCGGGCGGCTGTGCCATTGGCTCCCGTCCAGTGGATCTGCACGTGCGGGGCCTGCAGGCGCTGGGGGCGACCGTGCAAATCGAACATGGGGTTGTTCATGCCTATGCCCGTAGGCTGGTGGGAACCCGCATCTACCTGGACTATCCCAGCGTCGGCGCTACTGAAACCCTGATGATGGCCGCTACGCTGGCGGATGGGGAAACGGTGATTGAAAATGCCGCCCAAGAGCCAGAAGTGGCGGATTTGGCCCGTTTTTGTCAGGCGATGGGGGCGCGCATTCGCGGTGTTGGCACTAACACGGTTGTGGTGGTGGGGGTGCCCCGCTTGCATGGAACCGAGTACACGGTTATTCCCGACCGCATCGAGGCCAGCACTTATCTTATTGCCGGGGCCATTACCCGCTCTCACCTCACGGTTGGCCCTGTTATTCCCGATCACTTGCGGGCGGTGATCGCCAAGCTGCGTGACATGGGGCTGCGGGTCGAAGAAGAAGGCCCCAACCGGCTGCGCATTGCCCCGGCTCAGCTCAGTTCGGGCTGGCTCTGCCAGGCGACCGATATTCAAACGCTGCCCTATCCGGGTTTTCCCACCGATGTGCAGGCGCCGATCATGGCCTTGGCCGCCCTGAGCGAGGGCAGTTGCACCATCGAGGAGACGGTGTTTGAAAACCGCATGCACCACATTCCCGAGCTCAATCGCATGGGGGCGGACATTCGTTTGAAGAACCGGGTGGCCCTGATCCGGGGGGTGCCGTCGCTGTCGGGGGCGCCGGTGGTGGCTACGGACTTGCGGGCGGGGGCAGCCTTGGTGTTGGCCGGCCTGGCGGCTGAAGGCTGCTCTACGATCCACGGGCTCCACTACATCGATCGCGGCTACGAGGCCATCGACAAAAAGCTGCGCGATGTCGGGGCCAAGGTGTACCGCAGTGAAAGTCCGCCGCGGATCCTGCAATCTGGCAAGTAACTCATAAACGACTGCCGGGCCCAATGCCTGCGGTACAGGTATCCCAGGTGACCCAACGCAGTCGGGTTGAGTATCGTAGTCAGAGGTTGCAGAGAGACAAAGCATGGGTATCCTGACAGGCAGCAAACGGTGCTGGGCAAGATGGGTTGCCGGTGTGCTGGCGGCAGGAGCGGCTCTGGGCGGGGCCATCTGGGGCTTTTACACCTCATCCTGGGCAGAAACCGTGGAGGTGGCTGCGGCGCCAGAGGGCAGGGATCCGGTACAACTGCCCCACACTTCCACAACGGCCTTTCTGCGGGCTTACGCAGCGCTGCAGGCCGGCCAAGCGCAATTGGCCCTGCAGGGTTTGCAGGGGTTGGAAGAGAGCCTGCCGGTTCTGCGGGAGGAAATTTGGAAGCTCAGGGCCCAAGCCTACGAGCAGTTGCAGGATAAGGCAACAGCCCAAGGGATCTGGTGGCCCAAGATTTTGCAGGAGTACCCCCACAGCCCGGTGGCCGCCTATGCCCTCTGGGGGATGGGCCAGGTGGATCAGTTGCGGCAGCAATTTCCCACTCACCCGCTGACTGGCCGCGCCCTCCAGCATTTGCTGGAGCGGGATCCCGACCGCTACGACCTGCTGCGGGATTTGGCTCTGCATCACCCGCAAACCCCTGGGTTAACGCCGCTGCTGGATCGCTGGCGGCAGGCTCAGGAGGGATCCCTCACGGCTTCCGATTGGCAGATCCTGGCCGATGCCTATTGGGAACAACGGGAGTACGGCAAAGCTGCCCGCGCCTATGGGCGTGCCCCCGCCACCTCTCAGAATCTCTACCGCTGGGGCCGCAGCCACCAGATCTCGCGGGAGTTTCCCCAGGCGAGAGCGGCTTACCAAGCGCTGCTGGCTCAATTTCCCAATGGGCCAGAGGCTTCCCTCACCCGTCGCCGTTTGGCAGAATTGAGCGACCTGTCGACGGCAATCGAGCTGCTGCGCCAGGCGGGATCCGGCTCGGATAGAGAGGCTCCAGAAGCGTTGCTCAGCCTCAGCCAGCTTTACGATCGCCATGCCAGCCCGCAATCGGCCCAAGCGGCTCGGCAAGCTCTTTGGGAGCGCTTTCCGGCCAGCGAAGCCGCGGCCAACGCCGCCTGGACACTTGCCTGGAGTCAAGCGCAAGCGGGCAATCTCGGCCAAGCCATCGCCCTGGCCCAACAGATCGGATCCGCCCAGCGGGATACGGAAATGGGGGCGCAACTGCTCTACTGGGCGGGCAAATGGCGGGAACGGCTGGGGGATGTGGCTGCGGCGCGGCAAACCTATCAACAGGTGCTGCAACAGTTTCCCCACACCTACTACGCCTGGCGGTCGGCAGTGCAACTGGGCTGGCCGGTGGGGGATTTCTACAGCGGGCGCCAAAGGGTGGAGGTGGATTTTCAGCCGGTGCGGCTACCGTTGCCGGGGGTCTCTGAGGCCACGCAAACTTTGCACTTGATGGGAGCCAGCCAACTGGCCTGGGAACGCTGGCAGGGGGAAATGGCCGTGCTGCAACGGGATCCCCGCCAGATGAGTGTGGCTGAGCGCTTTGTCACGGGTATTCTGCGCAACAGTGCCGGAGAGCACCTGCGGGGTATCAACCAGGTGGCCGCTTTGCGCTTCAGCGAAGAGCCGGATCCCCTGCTGGAGACGTTGAGGCAGCGCCAAGATTTCTGGCAGGCCGTCTATCCGCTGCACTACTACGCCGGCCCAGACAATTCCTGGGGCGGGGATCCCTATGCCCGGCCCGGCCTGGCCCGCTGGTCACGGCAATTTAACCTCAATCCCCTGATGGTGGCGGCCTTGATCCGGCAGGAATCCCGCTTTGAGCCGGAGATCGTCTCGGCCTCAGGGGCGCTGGGCTTGATGCAGGTGATGCCTGCCACCGGGCGCTGGATTGCCCAACAAATTGGCCTAGCCCAATACAGCCTCACCAACCCCGCCGACAATCTTTACCTGGGATCCTGGTACTTCGACTACACCCACCGCACCTATCAAGACAACACCCTGCTGGCCCTGGCCAGCTACAACGGCGGCCCCGGCAACGTGGCCAGATGGCTGAGCCGCTTTGGCTTTGAAGATCCGGATGTGTTTGTGGAGCAGATCCCCTTCGCCGAAACGCGGGGCTATGTGAAGTCTGTCTTTGGCAACTACTGGAACTACTGGCAGCTCTACACCCAGGAAGGGCGCACTTTGGTCGGCCAGCGCCTGCACAACCCCTCCTCGTAGAGAGAGCGTCCCCCAGGGTATTCTGGGAGAGTGTCTGGGCAAAGTTTGACGGTGCCGTTTGCATTGACGGGACGGGGTTCGATGATCTCTGGGCTTGAACAACAGGAGGGCGTTCGCGGTGGGGAGCACTCTCAGGGAGCAACTGAGAAGCAGATTGCCCGGCAGGAATTGGCTGTGGACTTCATCCGCCATGGCATAGCCGAAGAACCCCGGCCAGAAGTTGAGGATGCCTTGCGAGCCCTTACAGACGAAGGTCGCAAGCGCTGCCGCAAGGTGGCCCGCCAGCTCAAGAGCATGGGCTGGAAGTGGGATCTCCTGCTCACCAGTCCCCTGGTGAGGGCGCGGCAGACCGCCGAGATCTTGTTGGACGAGAACCTGGCCGCAGCGGTGGAGGTGTTTGAGCCGCTGGCTCCGGGCGGCAGTTTTGCCGACCTGGTGCGCTGGCAGGCAGAGCGGGGATCCCTCACGTCTTTGGCCCTGGTCGGTCACCAGCCGGATCTGAGCCTGTGGGTGCAAGCGGCTGTTGGGCTAAACCCGGCCAATGCCCACGCGATCACCCTTAAAAAGGCGGGCCTGGCCCAGGTGCGCTTTGCCGAAGGCCGAATTGACCACTGCCAGGGATCCCTGACTTTGTTGCTCTCGCCCAAGGTGGTGTTGCGCTAGGCAGCCGTCCCAACGCAAACTAAGTCGGCCAGAGGTCGTGCCCGGATCCCCAGGCTCAGCGCTGAGAAGATGTTAGCCGCTCTCCCAGCAATTGCACAGAATAGGCCGCCAGCCCCAACCCCACCATGGCAAACATGAAGGCGATCAGGGAAACGGAACCGACCAGGAGATAACGCACCAGGATGCTGATCCCGCGCGCCAGCGATCCAGTCTCGACATCGATTGGCGGCAATTTGGTCACCATCGAGAGCAGCAGTTGCAAGAACCCGTAGCCCAGACTGACGGCAATGGTGGCCCCCAAGAGGGCACTGAAAGGATGGGGGGATCCCTGTGAGGAGGAAGACATGGGGCAGCACTGGAAAACTCACCTTTATTCTAGGCTGCAGGTACAATGTGGGAGTTTCTTGCCGGCAAGCCTAGCGATGATGGAGAGCGGAGCTGGAGTCGGATCCCACTACGAGGTCTTGGGCGTTTCCGTCCTGGCGACGGCGGAAGAGATCAAGTCTGCCTACCGTCGTTTGGTCAAGTACCACCATCCCGACAGCCTGCTGGCCAAAAAAGATCGGGCCACCTCCGAGCGCATCCGCCAGATCAACGCTGCCTACGCGGTGCTCAAGGATCCGCAATCTCGCCGCGACTACGATCGGCAACTGCACTCCAGCCACACCTCACCCCGCCCTCAGCCGACGGGATCCCCTGGCGAAACCGTCAGCCAGGAAGCCATCGCCCGCGCCGCCTGGATCCGACAGGTCTACACCCCCCTGAACCGAGTTTTGGGGCCCTTGTTGTCTTCTCTGAAGCCTCAGTTAAATGCTTTGGCGGCAGATCCGTTCGACCCTGACCTGTTGGAGTCCTTTGAGGCTTATCTGGAAGAGTGCGGCCAGAAGCTGGCCCAAGCTCAGCAGATCTTTCGCCGCCTTCCCAATCCCAGCAGCTTTGGGGGTGTGGCTTCCCGCCTCTACTATGCCCTCAACCACTTGGAAGACGCTCTGGAGGAGCTGAAGTATTTCCCGCTGAACTTCGATGAACGCCACTTGCACACCGGACAAGAGCTATTTCGGCGGGCAAAAGGGCTGCGCCTGGAAGCCATGGATGTCTACGCCAAGAGTTCACCCTAGGCCAGAGCGGGATCCCCCTTTGGGCAAAGCGGGACGAGGATCGTAGGGGGTGGGAATGTACTGCACGGAAGGACGGCCCATGCTGGCCTGGGGGTACAAGTCCATCAGGGCGTAGATCTGGGGCGGCAACTCGGTGGAGATGGGCAGGCCCAGCTCCCGCGCTTCTTCAGCAGTGATCGGGTAGTCGTGGGTCACCCGACCGCTGGTCAGGTACTGGATCAGAGGCTCAATGCGTTCGGGGGCAATTTTGCGCTTGGGCACATCGTCCTTCAGGAGATCCCGCACGAAGTTCTGCACCTGTTGCATCGCCTTGCGGGCCAGATCCGCCAGAATTAAGGTCTGGTCGTCGATTTCGGCAATGGGTTTTTCCGCCACCACCTGCAGAATGCTGGCGGCAGCATACCCCCCCAACTGCGGATCCACCGGCCCCAGCACGGCGTTAGCATCCATGACAATTTCATCGGCAGCCAGGGCCAACATCGTCCCGCCCGACATGGCGTAGTGGGGCACAAATACCGTCACCTTGGCCGGGTGCCGGATCAGGGCGCGGGCAATTTGTTCAGTAGCCAGCACCAGGCCGCCAGGGGTGTGCAGAATCAAATCAATGGGAGTATTGGGCGGGGTGAGGCGGATCGCCCGCAACACCTGCTCCGAGTCCTCGATGCTGATGTAGCGGGAAACCGGGATCCCCAAAAAACTGATCGACTCCTGGCGGTGGATGAGCAAAATCACGCGGCTGCCCCGCTTTTGCTCCAACTCCCGAATGGCCAGCAAGCGCCGGAACTCTTGCGCCCGCCGGTTCAACAGGGGTTGCAGCGAGCTGAAGATCAAAAAAATCCAAAATAAGCTGCCCCAGTCCACTTTCGCGCCTCAAGCGGGATCCCTTTGCTTCCAGCATAGAGGATACGGAACCTCTGGCAATCCGGGGGCCTCACGCGTTGGGTTCAGACGCCGCAAAAAAGCGATCCAAAGCCCGCAGCAAATCCGGCACAGAAGTTTGGTCAATCCAGGAGCGAATGTAAGCCTGCTGCTCCGCCAAGTTCTCAAGACGGCCCAGCTTTTGCATGGCCAAAAAGCGGCTTTCTGCCTCGGCGCGGTTGGTTTGTAAGTCCAGCCGTTGATCGGGGGTGAGCGGATGCTCTGTCTGGGCCAACAGGTGGTCGGCCACCATCATCAACAGCAACGGCCCCGCCAATTCCACCTGAGACTCGGCTTCCGGCTCAGAATCGGGCCCGGCAAGATCCTGGAGATCTTGAAAGAGATCCTGCCCCAGTTGCAGCAGCTCTTCTGCTGAGGCAGCCCGCAGCTCCCTCTCGGCAGCCGCCCGCAGCGGCTCTGGGGAAACCTGGTGGTGAGCGGCCAATTCTGCCAGGGCCTGTTCCCATTGATCCCGTTGGGCTTGCAACACAGCTCTCTCTTGCGGAGAAAAATCCAGCCGCTCCAGCAACACCTGCAAAGCCACAGCCCCCACCAACAGCGGCGGAAAGCGCAACAGGGTAGAGTCGGATCCCGCCTGCTCCAAAAAGGCTTCCAAATCCGGGCCGGCTCCCCTGTCGAGCAAATCCTGCAGGTAAGCCAGCACCTGCGGCGGCGAGGTCAACCTCAGGATCCCTCGGGCCTGCGCCCGCAACTCTGCCGGGATCCCAAGGGTTTGCAATTGGGCTTCCGCCTGCGCTTGCGCTTCAGCGATCAACTCTGGCAGATCTGCCGTCGCCTGACCAGCCTGTAACAGGGCCTGGCTGGAGTCCCGCAGCAAGCCGGCTGCCTCCACAAACAGCAGCAACTGAGGGATCCGTAGCGTGGGCAAAACCATGTTAAGTAAGCCTCAGATCCGTAGATTCTGGATCGGCTGGCGCAGCAGGACGAGTTGAGTTGGGCTTGTGCCAGTGCAGGCCAATCAGCGCATCGTACAAAAAGCTCCAAAACTCTCCCTTCTCCCAGATCCCCAGCGTTTGCTGGCAGTTGCGGGCGTCCAGCTCAGGTTTGGCCGCCCAGTAGGCTGCCTGATATTTGTACCAGGGAACCGAGGGCCAGAGATGGTGGATCAGGTGATAGTTTTGCCCCAGCAGCAGAATGTTGGTCAGCCAACCGGGATAGACGCGGGCGTTGTGCCACCGCTCTTGAGATTGAAAGGGACGATGGGGCAGGTAGTCGAAAAACAGGCCCAATAGAAAGCCCATGATAAAAGCAGGGGGCAGCCAGTAGTTCATGATGTAGTCGGTGTAGCCAAAGTGAATGGCCAACGCAAACGTCAGAACCACCACCAGTCGGCTCAGCCCCCATTCCAGCAGATCCCAGCGGCCTTTGCGCCAGAGCTGCCGCTTGAAAAAAAACACCTCGTGATAGAAAAAGCGCGGTGCGATCAGCCACAGCGGCCCGCCCGTGGACACATAGTGATCGGGATCGTCTTCGGGGTGGTTGACATGGGCGTGGTGCTGCATGTGCACCCGCTTAAAGACCGGATAGACAAAGCCCTGCAACAAGGCAGAGCCGTGACCCAGCGCCTCGTTCAAAAAGCGGTTGCGGTGGGCCGAGCCGTGAGAGGCATCGTGGATCACCGTGCCCAACACATAGAGGGCGACAAAGTTAAGCCAAAACACCAGCCAGCGGGGCCAATGCCAAAAGGCGTACCCGCCAAAGCAAGAGGCCGAAAGCACCACCGCCGCCAAAAACATCAACAGGGTGGGGTTCCAAAATTCCGGCGGCGGCCCCAACAGCTCACGGGGTAACGCAAAAGGCTTGGGATCCGGTTGCGGAGTCGCAGCAGCAGTCATCGGCAGCCATCCTTGGGTGTGCACAGCGCAGACGGTGAGGATGGATCAAGGCAAAAGAGCCAGTTCATCACCTGCAAAGCGGGGGAAGAGAAGGATTTGTTAACTTTCGTTAGTATACGGCAGAGATCTGCGCCCAGACCGGATTTTTCTTGCCAACTCCAGCCCGTCCAGGCTGTTCCCGGCGAGGGGTAGATCGGCCATGGAGCCAGAAGAAGCCACAGTGTGAGGTTTTGTTGCGGCCTCTGTTGCAATTCATGTGGGGATCCCCTTGGGAGTTGCGGAATGGGGGTAATCTAGGGGGCGGTTAACCTGAGCCGAGGATGAAAACCATGATGCCCGTTGTTGTGCCGTTGGCCATGACTGCCCACACCAGCTCTTGGTCGCCTTTGAGTGCCGTAACCATCTTTCTCTGCACAGGTCTTGCCTACTTGATCTTCAAGTCCTCTTCGGGAGCGGCCTCAGAAACGGGGCCGGTGCTGGGGATGACCTGGCCGGAAGTGCTGGGGGTCGCCAGCTTCGGCCATCTGCTGGGCGCGGGAGTGATCTTGGGCCTCTCCAACATGGGAGTTCTCTAGGTCACCATCTCCTTCACATTTCTTGACTTTAGCCGGGATTCCGGCCCGACAATGTTAAAATCCCTGTCAATTCTGAAAAGAGCAGTTTCTCCAACTCCACTTTCTTCTTGTCGAGGTTTGTTGTCATGCCTGCGATAATGCTCCTGGCGGCTTTGCCAGAAGGCTATGAGTTGTTCGATCCCCTGATCGACATTCTGCCGATCATCCCTGTTTTGTTCTTTTTGCTGGCTTTTGTTTGGCAGGCGGCGGTGGGCTTTAAGTGAAGCCCTCGGAATCTGCGATTGGCAACTACGGACTTCGAGACTGCTTCCGCTTGCCCCTCTTCCTCTGGCAGGGGGGCAGTTTTAGCTGGGGCAAGTTTAGGGCGGGCCACTGTGCCGCAGGCCTGACTTTCTGCCTTGCAAAGTTAAGACTGGCCGGCTGGGGTTCAGGGCTCGCGGTCGAGGGCGCCGGTAATCCAGAGCACCCCTGCTAAGCAGACGAAGTGGGCAAAGGTAACGTTGATATTGGCAGCCAATAGCAGCACTCCTGCTGTCTGGGTGCTCAGCGTGCGGGTAAACAGCCGCACCAGCAGCTCTCCCACCTGCGCCTCCATGGCGATGAGGGCGAGGAAAGCGCCGATCAGGCTGACATAGGTAACCAATTGCAACTGCTTGGGCAGATCCAACTGGCTTGGGGTAGCGGCAGACACTGAGCGGCGCTCCGCCTGGAGCAGGTAGCGCCAGTTAAAGAAGAGACCGGCTGCCAGGGTTAGAAGGGTAAACAGGGTAAACCAGAAGGCGATAAAGGCCCCCATCGAGTCGTCGCGATAGAGGGTATTCTGGCCAACTAAAAATCCCAGCCAGAGCAGCAGAGCCGTTGCCCCCAGAACCGCCTGAAACCAGAACCCGAAGCGGCGCGTCAGGCGCAAGCGAGACTTCATGCGCTCGACAGCCGCCCGTACTGACGGCGACATAGGCTCGTTCATTGCTCTCCCCCCGCTCTCTACGGACGAGCACCGACCTCCGCTTCCAGCCTACCGCTATCTTCCGTCCCCCGTCACATCCGGGCAAAAGCGCTGCAGGGGATCCAAGGGGGGGGTTAGGGTTTGGAGCTAGGGCTCACGCTGGGATCCCCGCTTTGCAGGCGCAGGATTTCGGCTTCGATGCGCTGTTGGAGGTCTCTGCCTTCTTCGGAGCGAATCAACAGGGTGATGCGGTTGTATTCGGGCACGGTCATGCCGTGGCGGGTGATGATCTCGGTGGCGGTGCGAATGAACTCCCGCCGGATTTGATCTTTGCTGGCCGGATCCGCGGTGGCCTGGGAGCGCTGCTGGGCCTCTTGTCGGTGGGGCTCCATCTCCAAAACGATGCGGGCATACTTGGCGACCTGTTCATCGGTCAAAACCAGAGAGGTAGCGGCGGTTTGGGCTACGGCAAGGGAAATGCTCAAGACAGGGATCCAGGTGCAGACCCAGATCAGGCCCACCAGCCCTTTTTGGGCCACGCTGGGCATCGAGAATGCCGTCCATCGTCTCCGACTTGCTTGACCTGACACCGCTGCTATCTCCCCACCCAATAACGAACTCTCTCTGTGGTTGCCGGCGCTTTTGGGAGCCCCCTTTCTTTTGGTGTAGCTTTCGCTGTTACCCAGATTCAACCCACTCCCAGCCAACCGTGCAGGCTCCGATGTTATCTAGTCTTCCCCAAAAGAAGCCAGGGATCCCCGACCGGCACCGGAGCTTGCTTTATCCATTTGACCCAAAAGCGGCCTTTAGGTTCCTGTTGCAGCCTGGAACCGCCCAGAAGGGAGGAGCCTCTGGGATAATGAGGATGAATTGCTGGTTGTTGCCCCTATGAACTTGGAACGTCGCCCGGTTTTCCCGTTCACCGCCATTGTCGGCCAAGAGGAGATGAAATTGGCTCTGCTCCTCAACGTCATCGATCCCCGCATCGGTGGGGTGCTGATCATGGGGGATCGCGGCACGGGCAAATCCACCACCATCCGCGCCTTGGCAGATCTGCTGCCCCAGATCGAGGTTGTCAAAGGGGATCCCTTCAACAGCCACCCGCGGCAGCGGGATCTGATGAGCGACCAGGTGTGGGAACGCCTGCAGGCGGGAGAAACGCTGGAAGCCACCTGGATCCAGGTACCGATGGTGGATCTGCCCCTGGGAGCCACCGAAGACCGGGTCTGCGGCACCTTGGATATCGAGCGGGCTCTCTCCCAGGGGGTGAAGGCCTTTGAGCCGGGGCTCTTGGCCAAGGCCAACCGCGGCATCCTTTACGTAGACGAGGTGAACCTCCTGGACGACCACCTGGTAGACGTGTTGCTGGATGCGGCGGCCTCTGGCTGGAACACGGTGGAACGGGAGGGGATTTCCATTCGCCACCCGGCCCGCTTTGTCCTGGTGGGATCCGGCAACCCCGAAGAGGGAGAATTGCGGCCCCAACTCTTGGATCGCTTCGGTATGTTCGTGCGCATCGAAACGGTGCGGGATCCGGCCCTGCGAGTGCAGATTGTGGAGGAGCGCAGCCAGTTCGACGCCGATCCCCAGGCGTTCTTGGCCAAATACGCCGAGGCCCAGCAACACTTGCGGGAGCGCATTGAAAAGGCCCAGCACCTCTTGCCCACTGTGATGGTGGATCCTGAGTTGCGCCTGAAGATCTCCGGCGTGTGTGCGGCTCTGGAGGTGGATGGGCTGCGGGGAGATATCGTCACCAACCGGGCGGCCAAGGCCCTGGCGGCTCTGGAGGGGCGCAGCGAGGTCACCATTGCCGATATTCGCCGGGTAATCAGCCTGTGTTTGCGCCACCGCCTGCGCAAGGATCCTCTGGAAACCATCGACTCCGGCTACAAGGTCGAGAAGGCCTTTAGCGAGGTGTTTCAGGTGAGCCTGGAGAGCGCTGCTTAGCCTCCCCCTCACCCCCAGCCCCTCTCCCAAAGGCGCCCAAGCGCTCCGCGCCGCTCACGCGACCACCCCCAGCCCCTCTCCCAAAGGGAGTCTGCCCTCACCCCCAGCCCCTCTCCCAAAGGC